>CALEHV010000025.1 GCA_937876465.1 uncultured Bacillota bacterium
ATCAATCAAAAAGCAATGATGACAAAGTAGTTGCATCGCATTTTTCACAAAAAAAAGAAAAGAAGATGCATTTTGTTGCATCCTCTTATTCATTTAACAAAAATTGTGATAAAATATAATCAATCAAGGATCAAAATACGAAAAATCGCCAATATATACGATTATGTTTTCATTGAAGATTTAGATTTAAAAAATATGCAATCTAGAGAAAACAAATTCAAATTTGGACTAAATCCAACTAATACTAATGGAAGAAATATAAGACTTAATTTGTTTTTCATAAAGAATATTCTCTTTGCTATTAGTAATATAAAGAATAGATAGAAAAAATAAACAATGTTGTCAATTTTGTTTTACTAGAGTAAAATACGAATTATAAAAAAGGAACTTAAAACTATGCAATTTACAAAACAAGTAGAAAACATGTGCAAAGTAACTTGTGGTGCATCACACGGATGTGCTCCAATTCCTGAAGAAGGAAAATGGGTTTACGCTAAGAAAATCGAAGATATTTCTGGTTTTACTCATGGTATCGGATGGTGTGCTCCTCAACAAGGTGCTTGCAAACTCTCTTTAAACATCAAAAACGGAATCATTGAAGAAGCCTTGATTGAAACATTAGGCTGTTCCGGTATGACTCACAGTGCTGCTATGGCTAGCGAAGCTATTGTTGGTAAAACTTTATTAGAAGCAGTTAACACAGACTTAGTTTGTGACGCTATCAACACAGCAATGAGAGAATTATTCCTCCAAATCGTCTATGGACGTAGCCAAAGTGCTTTCTCCGAAAACGGATTACCAGTTGGCGCAGGTCTTGAAGATTTAGGTAAAGGATTAAGAAGCCAAGTTGGTACAATTTACTCAACTAAAGAAAAAGGCCCAAGATATCTTGAATTAGCCGAAGGCTACATTACAAAGATTGGTCTTGATGAAAATAATGAAGTTTGTGGTTACCAATATTTATCATTAGGTAAATTCATGGATTTCATGAAAAAAGGCATGAAAGCTGAAGAAGCTCTTGAAAAGGCAAAAGGTCAATACGGAAGATTTAACGATGCTGTTAAAGTTATTGATCCACGTCAAGAATAGGAGGAAAAACAGATGGCAATTACATTTGAAGGATACGAGAGACGTATCAACCAAATCAACAAAGCTCTTAAAGAAAATGGAATTTCCTCTTTAGAAGAAGCTGAAGAAATTTGCAAAAGCAAAGGTTTAGATGTTTACCAAATGGTAAAAGACATTCAACCAATTTGCTTTGAAAATGCATGCTACGCTTACATGGTTGGCGCTGCAATCGCTATTAAACACAACGCTAAAGAAGCATCTGAAGTTGCCAAATATATTGGTATTGGCTTACAAAGCTTCTGTATTCCAGGCAGTGTTGCTGACGATAGAAAAGTCGGTTTAGGCCATGGTAACTTAGGCGCAATGCTCCTTTCAGAAGAAACAAAATGTTTCGCATTCTTAGCAGGTCACGAATCATTTGCAGCTGCTGAAGGTGCTATTGGTATTGCTAAAAAAGCTAACAAAGTTCGTAAAGAACCACTCAGAGTTATTCTTAATGGTTTAGGAAAAGACGCTGCTAAGATTATTTCTAGAATCAATGGATTTACACACGTTGAAACCAAATTTGACTATTTCACTGGCAAAGTCGAAATTGTTAAAGAAACAAAATATGGAAATAACCCAGATCGTTTAGCAGTTCGCTGCTATGGTGCTGATGACGTCCGTGAAGGCGTTGCAATTATGCATTTAGAGGGTGTTGATGTTTCTATTACTGGTAACTCAACAAACCCAACTCGTTTCCAACACCCAGTTGCTGGTACATACAAGAAAGAATGCATTGAACAAGGTAAGAAATACTTCTCAGTTGCATCAGGTGGTGGTACAGGTCGTACACTTCACCCAGACAATATGGCAGCTGGTCCAGCTTCCTATGGTATGACAGATACAATGGGTCGTATGCACTCTGATGCTCAATTCGCAGGCTCTTCATCAGTTCCAGCTCACGTTGAAATGATGGGTCTTATCGGCATGGGTAACAACCCAATGGTCGGTGCTACAGTTGCAGTCGCTGTTAGCGTTGCTCAAGCATTAAGTAAATAATATATTATTTATAAATTTAAAAAAGTTAATCACAAGTGGTTAACTTTTTTTGTTGCATACATTTTATTTTTATTAATCTCTTTAAATTATATTTTAATATCAACGCTGGGGCATAAATTAATACTGCATTAATTACTGCAGCCGGAAGTAAAACAGTTAGCCATATATTAGATGCTTGGAAGTACATTTGGTAATCTCCTAAAAGGATTAAGAACGAAAACGGAACGCTCCACACATGAATTTGATAGCCATAACACGCTTCAAGAATAAATTTGTCTATATATTCATTATTAAATGGATCAGCAATCTTGTCTTTATGGAAACTTGTAAATCCACCTAGTTCAGGAACAAAATCTTTCCATTTTGGCACGCCAAGAACTTTTAAGAATTTTATTTCTTTATCTGATGCGTTATATATTTTCTTTTTATAGTTAAACCATCTTTCGGGCATTTTTCTAATAATAAGCGCAACTAAACCATCTATGAGCAATAGAACAATAGCAGCGGCAACTACATAGATAAGATAGAAATAAAAAGGCTTATCCAAAGGATTAAATAGTGTGTTTAACGTTACTATCCCTGTTATTCCTAATACTATCAATATTGTGTAAAGAATCATCTGTTGTTTCCTTCTCGTAAACTAGTGGTATTCCATATTCTTGTTCGTATAAATTTTTCCACATATCAAAGTTAATATTTTTCATTTCTTCAGCGGACTCATTAACTGATTTAGTTTTGTCTGGATAAATTGGTGGAAGAATGTGATAAGTGTATGCTTGAATTGGCAGTCCATCTTCATCTAATTTGTCGGTGTTTCTCATCGTAATAAAAGTTGGAATTACCGGAACTCCAGCTTTAGCAGCAAACTTAAATCCACCAAGTTTTAATGGCTTAGGTTTTCTATAATTCCACCACATGGATTGTTCTGGATAAATAAGAATAAAATCGCCTCGTTTTAAAATGACACTCACTGCATTTAAGAACTCTTTTAAAACATCTAAATTTGATGCAAGTGGTAAGGTGTTGCAATGTCTCATAAAGAAACCAAAAAGTCCAGGATATGAGTAGTTTCCTTCTTTAATAACCTTGTACATCTTGGTTTTTTTCTTGTAATTCATCATTATTTTGTGAATTGGAACCGAGTCAAAAGGAGAAAAATGATTGCAAGTAATTATGGCTCCAGATTTAACTCCAATTAAGTTCTCAACACCTTTATATTCGTCGATAATAATTCGACCTTTTTTAATCAAATGATTGAAGTATCTTTTTGAATATGAGTTTGCATAAAAACTTTTAACTTTAGAAATAAACTTTTCTTGTAGATAATCGACGGTGTGAGGCTCTAAGAAGAAATATGGTGGATCGTTTTCAACATCTTGGTCAAATTTCCTTTGTTTTTCTAGTTCAACAATTTTGTTTAAAACCTCTTTTCTTTCAGGTTTAATATTTTCCAGTTTGACGCTATCAAAATCGTATGAAATTTTTCTAATTTTACTATAAATTTTCTTGTAGTAACTATCTTTTCTTTCGACCTCGAGAATGCATAATTGTTTTACTTTATTTATTCCTTCTTTTTCTTGATTTTTTAACTCCTCAGATATGTGAGATTTATTCTCTAATATTTTGTCTTTTAAATTTGCTTTTGAAGCGTATTCCCAAAAGTAATTTTCATACATGATATTGTCTTGTTTCCAAGGTTTTAAGATTAGATTGTAATGAACCAAACTAATATCTTCTTTAGTTTTGCTTTCTCCTAAAGGCATAATGTTCCATCTTTTATCAATTAGCGAAACTTTACCTTTGCATAAGTAATTTAGAACGTCTTGATCCTGTGCAACTTTGAAAGTTAATCTTTGAAGCAAGTTAAAAGCTTGGCTCTCAAATCGTTCTTTTCTCATCTGAGCTAAATTCATAACAAGAACTCCTGCATTGAAATATTGCTCATGAGGAACCTCAATTACTTCCTCAACATATTTAATGAATTCATCAAAAATTTGAACTGAATGATCTGGAACAGCTCCTAAAAGATTGTTTCTAATGTCAATGTTATAGAGGTTTGCAACATCATCTAACAAAACAACATCTGAGTCGATGTATAAAGCTTTTTTAATCAACGGAAACATCTCAGGCAACAAGAGCCTATAGTAGGTTGTTAATGTGTAATAATCTCTAACATCAAGTTTTACTCCCAATGATTGCATTCTAAGCGTAATTGAAAAGAATTTAATAGATACATTTTTGCGTTCAAATTTCTTTAAAAGTTTCTTTGAATGTTTAGATAACTTATCGTAAATAATATTTATTTCGTATTTGTTATTAATGGATGTGTGTTCGATTAGCGAGGCCAATGCAACGCTAAGATAGTCAATGTAGTTATCGTCTACAGTGAAGAATATTGGTATGTGTTTTTGAAACTTCATAATCTAACCTCCGACAATACATTACCAATAGAGGAAGCTAAATCCTATCTACAAGAAATAATTAAAATTCTATTAAATGTTTCAATGGTGGAGAGTTGCTATCTACTAAAAAGAGAAATTGAAAAACAACTTAGTAGAGTGAATATATACGCATATATATCTAAATAAATTAGTTTAGAGTTTTAATATATTAAAAATTGGCTATAATAGTTGCATGATAAAAAAGGTATCAGACTCTTATAAGAAACATTTAGTACCAATTATTTTAGGACCAACACTTAAAATGATTGAGGCATTTTTTGATCTTTGCATACCTTTAGTTATGAAGGCTGTAATTGATTTAACACAATTCAGTTCTTTAGAAGCTATTCCAGAATCAAATAAGCTTTCAAGAATATTTGGAGTCTTAATTCGTTCCTTTGGATGCTGGGTTCAAGGTAATCAACCATTAAGCGATGCTCTTGTTGGTTTTGTGCTAATCATTTCAATGGGTATTGTTGGTTTTGGTTTAACAATGATAGCTCAATATCTTGCTGCTAGAAGTGCTATCTCAGTTGGCGCAGAAATCAAACAGGCTTTATTTGAAAAGGCATTATCCTTATCAAAAAAAGATAGAGAAAAATTTGGAAAAAACAAAATTTCAACAATCTTAAATTCTGATGTTTATCAAGTTCAACAAGGTGTTTTTCATTTTACTAGGTTAATAGTTAGAATGCCTTTTATTATTATTGGAGCTTTGATTTTTTCATTCATGCTTAACATCAAAATTGGCATTGTTTTTGCTGCAATTATTCCTTTAATTTTGATAATTGTCTTCTTTATCATGACAAAATCTTCAAAACGTTACTTATCTATTCAAAGTAAACTTGATGATCTTTCTACAAAGACTGATGACACAGTGGAAGGATTAAAAGTTATTCGTGCATTTAACAAAGAAGATTACGAAAACAATAGCTTTAAAGAAAAGACTCAAAACTATAAAAAATCATCACTCGGAGTAATTAAGCTAAATTCATTTATTAACCCATTAACATTTGCAATTATTTCTGCTGCTACTTTATGTGTTGTTATATTTGGAGGAAAACCAATTTTAGACAATATTGGTAGTGAAGGCGTTCTCCTTGCAACAACAATCATTACAGAGATTTCTTATTTAGCTCAAGTAATGTTTGCTTTAACTCAATTTACAATGGTTGTTAATATATTGGTTAAAGGTAGAGTCTCCGAAAAAAGATGTAATGAATTGTTCTTTGTAAAACCTTCAGTCATAAGTAAGGAAAACGCAACTATTAAGGAAATCAATTTAAAGGATCAAATATTATCGTTTAATAATGTGTCATATAAATATGGCGAAGAAGGAAATGCTGCGTTATCTAACATTTCCTTTGAACTATTGAAAGGAGAATCTTTAGGAATTATCGGCGGAACAGGCAGTGGTAAATCCACATTAATTTCTTTAATTGAAAGATTCTCAGACGCTTCTGATGGAACCATCTTATACAAGAGCGAAAACATAAAGAATTACGACCTCTCCAAATTAAGAAATGACATCGGTTTAGTAATGCAAAAATCCACATTATTTAAAGGAACAATTAAGTCGAATATGCTTTTATCAAATTCTTCTTCGACAGATGAAGAAATAATAGAAGCTTTGAAAGTTTCAAACGCATTTGAATTCGTTTGCAAATATAATGATGGACTAGAGCATGTTGTTGAAGAAAGTGGATCTAATTTCTCAGGTGGTCAACGTCAAAGATTATGTATTGCTAGAGCACTTTTAAAGAATCCTGAAATTCTAATTTTAGACGATTCTACATCTGCCTTAGATTTGCTTACAGATAAACTAGTTAGAACGAATATTTCTACAAAATATAAAGGAATTACAAAGATAATTATCTCTCAAAGAGTGTCCACAATAGCTGATTGTGACAAAATTTTAGTTTTGGATTCAGGTAAATTAATTGCTTTAGGCTCACATAAAGAACTCTTAGAAAAATGTGATATTTATAAAGAGACTTATTCAAGCCAAGCAAGATTGGAGAACGACTAATATGGATAACAAAAAACGTTTCTTCTTCTATCTCAAGCCTGAAATTTTAAAGATTATTTTTGTCTTTATTTTCGTTCTTATTTATGTTGCCGCACAGCTTTCTCAACCATATTTAATCGGTAGAGCTTTAGACTATGCTATTGCACTAGATGGAAATAAGTTTGTTTTATATATTGTAATATGTGGAATACTTGCAGTTGCAGGTGTAATCATGGGCTATTTATTTGAAAATTTTGTTGGATTGCTAACCCAAAATATAATCAAAAAAATACGTGATGATTTATACCAAAAGATCAACTCAATTTCTGTTTCTGATTTATTTAAAGAAACTAAAGGAAATATTGTTCAATATGTAATTGGAGATGTAGAGAATGTTTCTAATGGAATTAATGCAGTATTCAAGTCCTTGATTGAAGGTGTCTTAACTGTTCTTATCACAATTATGATGATGCTTATGATTAATTGGGTTTTAGCTGTTGGCGTAGTAGTTTTAACTCCATTAAGTGTTGTTGTCTCTCGTTTTATAGCAAATAGTTCACATAAATATTTCAAGAAACAAGCAAAATTACAATCCGATTTATCAGCTATTTCATTAGAAGGAATTAATAATTTGGATTTAGTTCAATCAATGAATGATGAAACTGTATTTACAGAAAGATATAAAGAGAAAAACGAGATTCTCCGTAAAGAGGGAACCGTTGCTTTGTTCTCTGCATGCTGGGTAAACCCATCTACTCGTTTTGTTAATAATACGATTTATGCAATTATTGGCGTTTTAGGAATTATTATGTACGCTACAAAATGCTTTGATGGAATTGGTGCATCAATCTCAATTGGTGGAGTAGCTTCATTCTTGGCTTATACAAATCAATACACTAAACCATTTAATGAAATATCAGGTGTTGTTTCAGATTACGAAAGTGCAAAGTTCTCTTTCGATCGAATTAATAAATTTTTAAATAATAATGATTTTGCGAATGAAGGAAAAACTCAACTTACTAATGTTGAGACAATTCAATTTGATCATATGGATTTTTCTTATGATGAAAATGTTTCATTAATTAACGATTTTAATCTTAAGATTAACAAAGGACAAAAGGTTGCGATTGTGGGTCCTACAGGCGCAGGTAAAACTACTTTGATAAATGTTCTTTTAAATTTCTATTCTCCATTAAAAGGCGACATTAAATTTAATGGTATTTCATATAAAGACATTTCAAAAGAATCGCTTCTTTCAAATTTTGGTATGGTCTTACAAGAAACATGGATATTTGAAGGAACTGTTTTGGAAAATATCAAATATGCTAAGCCTAATGCCACAATGGATGAAGTTAATGAAGCGTGTAAGTTTGCTCATGTAGATAGCTTTATATCAACATTGCCTCAAGGATTTAATACAAGAATCGGTGGTAAAGATGGTTTAAGCGAAGGCCAAAAGCAAATGCTTTCTATTGCTAGAGCAGTGTTAGCAAATCCTGAAATTTACATCCTTGATGAAGCAACATCAAATATCGATACACGAAGTGAACTTCTTATTACTGAAGCTTTTGACAAAATTATGAAAAATAAAACGACAATTGTTATTGCGCATAGATTATCTACAATTAGAAAATCGGATATAATTTTAGTCCTCAAAGATGGAAAAATAATTGAGACAGGCAACCACGAAAGTTTGATGAAAGCAAAAGGCTTTTATTATCAAATGTATTCAACTCAGCAATAGGACAACTCTTAGAGTTGTTTTAAACAATATGTTCTAATATATGCTCAATGCAGTCAGTTAATTGGTTGCACACTTTTTCAAAGTTATCTGTATACCAAGGATCTTCAATTTGGTTTAAATCATTTTCAAAAAGTGTAATTGGTTTAATGATATTTTTGTAATCGTTTAATAGACGATCGAGATACATTTTATTGTGTTCGTCCATATAAAAAATATAGTCTGCCAAATCGTAATCTTTTTGAGTAATTTTTTCAGCAAAATGTCTGCCAAAAGGAATGCCCCTTGAAGATAGCTCCCTTTTCATTGGAGGATAAATATCGTTTCCTATTTCTTCTAAAGAAGTTGCTCGTGAGATAATGTTAAAATTATTGCTCAAGTTTTTGTTTTTGAGTATTTGTTTTGCTATAAATTCTGCTGCAACTGAACGACATATATTTCCATGGCAGACAAATATTATTGTTTTCATGTGAACAATTTTAGCAATATATCATTCTCTACAAAATAGAAAGTTTTATAATATATACAATCGAGGTTTAAAAATGAAAAGAGAAGTATTCGTTGTTGCAGGAGCAATTATTAAAGATAATAAAGTCTTTGCCGCTCAAAGAGGAGATAGAGGAGAGACTCGTTTTAAATGGGAATTTCCAGGTGGCAAATTAGAACCTGGAGAAACACCAGAACAAGCATTAGCAAGAGAACTTAGAGAAGAACTTAAAATTAATGTTAAAGTTCACGAACTCATAACCAAGATTGTTGATGAGTATCCAACTCAAATACTCCATATTGACACATATAGATGTGAATTGATTTCTGGAGAACCAGTTTTAACTGAACATTTAGCAATGGCTTGGAACAGTAAAGAAGATTTAGATAAATTAGAGTTTTCAAAAGCTGATACTCCTACATTAGAAAAAATTAAGAAAGAATATTTAAAATAATGATACCTTTGATTATTGCTGCTGCTTTAGTTGGAGGATTTATACTCTTTGCTATAAACGGCATCATTGTTGTTGATATAGTTTATTTAAAAATATATCCAAAAAGAGCTGATGGTGTACTAGTTTTAAATTATCCAAATTATAAAGACTATCCAAATTTAATAACTGAAAAAATTTCTTTTAAATCAGGAAAAAATATTCTTCGAGGATTTATCGTAAAAAACAAAAATATAGATAAATATAAAAGTGTAGTCGTCTTATCGCATGGGATTGGTGCAGGACATATTTATTTACTAAATTTAATCGACTTTATTTGCAATGAAGGTTACATTGTTTTAGCTTTTGATAATACTGCTTCAGGAATTAGTGAAGGTAAAAAAGTTTATTCAATGGTTCAATCTATAAAAGACTTAGATTGTGCATTGAAATTTAAAGAGAACAACCAAGAATTGCAGGGATATCCTACCTATTTATTAGGACATTCAATGGGCGGATTCGCAGTTTTAAACATATTAAATAAAAACCATAAAATAGATAAATGTTGTTCAATTGCTGGTTTCAATAATGAAGAAGCAATGGCTTTAGGGATGATTTCTAGAACAAAAGGTGTATACCCATTAATTACTTTAAGAAATTTCTTTAGAGTTGGTAGAAACGCTTTTTCGACAAGCTACAAATCAATCAAAAAAAGTAATGTAAATATTTTGTACATTCAAGGCACAGAAGATAAAGTTGTACCCCCTTCTATTGGAGGCGATTTATACGCTAAATTAAATAAACCAAACTTAACAATAAAGATGATAGATGGAAAGTTCCATGCTCCTCATGTTCTTAACGAAGGACGAGCCAACGAAATATTAAGCAAGTGTGGTTTGATTGGTGGAGTTTTAACTCCTTACGATACAGTTTTAGATTATAAAAAAATGTCAGAAATTGATCCTGACATTTGTAATATTATTGCAGATTTTTTCAATAATTAATTTTGAGATTTAAGAATATATAATGTGAATTCGCTAGCGGAGTTTAATCTGCCAATTTTTTCTGAAGGAATACGAATATTAAATCCACTTTCTATTGAAGAAAGAATAGACATGTAACTAAAAGAATCTCCTCCTAAATCATTTATGATGTGTGAATTAGGACTGACATTCTTCTTTTCGATGTATAAGGCGCTAGCAATAATATCAATTATATGATCCATGATTTCTTTAACTTTCTTTTCGTCAAATGATTGGAAAGAAACAGATACACCATTGCCTAGTTTGACGAAGTTTTCTTCGTTTTCTTGGAAATTTTTAATCAATTCAAACTTTTTGATTTTCATTGAAGAATTGAGTGGCAAATCGTTTTTAGCAATATAACATTCTCTTACTTGCATTGCGACAGGCAAAGATTCATTGCTATCTCTGATAGAATTCTCTAATTTTGTTATTTCATCTTCATTTAATTGCTTATCAACATTAATAAATAAAGTGACAACTTCATCTTTGTCATTTTTAATTCCGACAATTGATAAATTTGATACAAAAGGTAAGTTCTTAAATTTACTTTCAATTTCTTCTGGATAGATGTTTTCGCCATTGGAACCAATAATGACATCTTTCTTTTTACCATGTATGTATGTGTAACCTAAGTTATCAGTTTCAGCGATATCTCCAGTATGGAAAAATCCTTCATTGTCTAAATCTGCTTCTAAACGTTTTCCATCAACTAATCTAGCAATATGTAAGTATTTAGATTTAACTAACAACTCGTTATCAACAATCTTATATTCAACGCCATATAATGGTTTTCCGACCGATCCACGATTTCGTTGAACTACATCAGGAGAAAGTTCTACTGATGTGATGCCTATTTCAGTCATACCGTAACCGTTGTAAAGGTTATAGCCGATTCCATTCATTGTTTCTAAAGTATCTCTACTTAAAGCTGAACCGCCTGCGATACAAAATGTAATTTGCTTTCCGAGAACTTGTTTTTGTACTGCTCCAAGAACAATTTTTGATTTAGCAAATCCTGCTTCTGTTGCGGTGATGTATTTATTTTTGAAATCACTAACTTTGTGAACAAGTTTTTGCTTTTTCTCTGATTGTAAAAGAATGCCTTGTTTAAATTTCTTTGAGACTGTATCCCAAAACAGTGGAACAGAATAAATATGAGTGCATTTATATTTCTTAATTGCGCCAGATAAATCATCTGGATTCATACTGTTTGGAAAAACGATTGTCATTCCAAAATATGTATACCAAAGGAATATTGCAACAAAACCAAAAATATGTGAAAAAGGAACAACTGCTAAAAGCCTAATTTTACCTAAATACATGATATCTGCAGTGGTTTTTGGCATATCGTATGCAGAATATATTTGGTAAGTAATTGCTTCTCCATCATAAACAAATATGCGCGAATCGCCTGTTGTTCCTGAGGTACAGAACGCAATTTCGTTTTCCCATATCGGTTGATAATTTGAGTTTTCTTCAATCTTAATTTTCCATACGTTTAAAGATAAGACAGAATATCCATCATCTTTATCTGAAATGATTGCTGCTGAATTAGATTCTTTTATCAATCTTTCAGTGTCTTCTTTTCCTAAAATTGGAGAAATAAGAAGAGGCTTATAACCTGCAGCAATCAAACCCCAGAAAGTTAAAGGCCATTTAATTGTGTTGTTTAATTTAACGGCAACGAAATTGCCTTTTGAAATTAGAGACAATTCGGATGATAAAGTGTTAGCGTATTTCATTACTTCGTTATAGTAATCTTTATACTTTAAACTTTTTGTTTTTCCGTTTTCTTCATATATGAAGACTTCCATATTTTTCTGACGAATCATTGTTTTTGCGTGACATTCGAAAACATCACGTAAAGTGTGTTTCGTATTGTTCATAAGTTCGTTTGCAACGTCATAGAAGACTTTCATTGAACATCTAGATGTTAAATATGGATCATTCTTTTTCATATGATATAAGTTTACATACTTATATTAAAAATTTCATTAAATTGTTTATTATTTCAAAGATTTGTTTATAATAGTAGCAACAATCGGGAGTAGCTAAGTTAGAATTTCCGTCATCACGATATCTTAGATATTCGGAATCTAACCAGTTTATGAGCAAGACGATTACAACTAAAGGAGTAAGCGTATGTTCGAAACCAAAACTATTGAAGCTACTATTAATGAAACTAACACAAATCTAGAAGAAGGTCTTTCTTCAAACGAAGCAAAAGAAAGACTTCTAAAATACGGACCAAATAAACTTCAAGAAAAGAAAAAGAAATCTTGGATTCGTATTTTCTTTGAGCAAATGAACAATCCAATGATATTTGTTTTATTTGCTGCAATTGCTGTCACAATAGGCGTATCAATTTACGAAACAATTAATGTTGGACATTTCGACTTTCTTTCTGTTGGTGACTGGCCAGATGTAGTAATCGTTTTAGCCGTTATCATTCTTAACTCGGTAATAGGAACAATCCAAGAAGTTAAAGCACAAACTTCTTTAGAAGCTCTTAAGAATTTGTCTTCTCCGGAATCTACAGTTATTAGAGACGGAAAAAGAATAAAAATTAAATCAACAGAGTTAGTGATTGGCGATGTTGTTGTCTTAGAAGAAGGCGACACAATTGGTGCAGATTTAAGATTAATTGAAGCTGTTAATTTAAAAGCAAACGAATCTAGTTTAACTGGCGAATCAGTTCCAGTAGATAAAAACTGTGATGTTACATTCTCAAGCACAGTTCCTTTAGGGGATAGAATTAACATGGCTTATATGTCTACCCCAGTTTCATATGGCCGTGGTAAAGGCATCGTTGTTGCTACAGGCATGAACACTGAAATTGGTAAGATTGCAAAAGCTTTAGATCAAGAAGAAGATAGCGAAACGCCGTTACAAAAAGCATTAGCAAAATTGAGCAAAATATTAGGTATTATTACTTTAGTAATAGTTGCAGCAGTTTTGGCTGTAGATATTATATGGATATTTGTGCATAATCAATCCAATGATGTTCACTCTTGGATTGAGGCTGTTCTTGGTGCAATTTCTTTAGCTGTTGCTGCAATTCCTGAAGGCCTAGCTGCAGTAGTCACAATTGTCTTATCAATTGGAGTTCAAAGAATGGTCAAGGCAAACACTGTTGTTAGAAAATTACCTTCTGTTGAAACTCTTGGAACGGTTTCGTTTGTTTGTTCAGACAAAACTGGAACATTAACTCAAAATAAGATGACCGTTTTGGAAGCTTATGTTGATGAACAATACTACGTACGCGAATCCTTTAAAGAAGAAAATAAAGAAACTAATCTTGGTTTATTAGCAAAAGGTATGTCTTTAGCAAGTAATGCAACGGTTGATGAAGGCTTATATGGCGATCCAACCGAAATTGCACTAGTTGTCATGGCAAACGAATTCAATATGCACAAGAAGGATTTAAATTCTTTAGAACCTCGTGTTGATGAATTGCCATTTGATTCAGTTCGTAAAATGATGTCCACACAACATGATGTTAATGGCAAAAAGATTGTATATACAAAAGGCGCTTTAGATAGCATTTTAAAGCATACTTCATATATTAAAATCAATAATGAAAATCGCAAGATTACAAAAGAAGATATAGATAAAATCTATAATGCAAATAAAACGTTCTCAGATAAAGCCTTACGTGTTTTAGCATTGGCAATGAAAGAAGATGATTCTAAAATTGAAGAATCAAATTTAGTTTTCGTTGGATTAGTTGCAATGATAGATCCAGCTCGTCCTGAAGCAAAACCTGCAGTTGCTACATTTAAGCATGCAGGAATTACTACTGTTATGATTACTGGAGACCATAAAGACACAGCATTTGCTATTGCAAAGGAATTAGGAATTGCAGAGAATCCATCGCAATGTGTCACGGGTTCTGAAATTGACAATTTAAGCGAGACTGAACTTCAAGAATTAGTTAAAAAAGTTAGAGTTTTTGCAAGAGTATCGCCTGAAAATAAAGTCTCAATTGTTAAAGCATTTGAGGCTAACGGAAATATTTGTGCAATGACTGGTGATGGCGTTAATGATGCCCCATCTTTAAAAGCAGCAGATATTGGAATTGCAATGGGCATAACAGGTACCGATGTTGCAAAAGGTGCCGCAGATATGGTTTTAACAGATGATAATTTTGCTTCTATTGAAAAGGCAGTAGAAGAAGGAAGAGGAATATTTGCAAATATTAAAAAGACAGTTCTTTTCTTACTATCAAGCAATATTGCTGAAGTATTAGCAATGTTCATTATTATTTGCTTAGGTTTCCCTGCACCTTTAATTGCTATTCATTTGCTTTGGGTTAATTTAGTTACAGATTCATTACCAGCAATCGCATTAGGAATGGATCCAAAAGATCCAAATAACATGAATGAAAAACCTCGAGATCCAAATAAATCTTTATTTGCTGATGGAGGATTCTTAACCACATTAGGTTATGGCTCAGTTATTACTATCGCTGTTTTGTGTGCATTCTTCTCTGCATTCTGGTTAAATGGCATCACTGATTGGAATGCTATCGTTAATGCTTCCACAGTATGCCCAGAAGTATTATCACAAGCTCGTACAATGGCATTTATTGCATTAGCAATTAGCGAATTGTTTCACATGGTTGGAATGTCAAATCAAAACCGTTCCATATTCTTAGTTTTCAAAAATAAAAACTGGATGATGGCTATTGCGTTCTTCATAGGTTTAGGACTTCAAATTTTTGTTGTTGAAGTTCCGTTTATGCAAAGCATGTTCAGCACAGTTTCTATTGATTGGAAAGAATGGTTAATTGTTGCATCAATGTGTTTATTGCCTGTTGTTGTTCACGAAATTGCTGTGCTTATTAAATGGATTAAAAATAAGGCAAAAAAATAATATTTAGTATATACTTTGTTTGTTGTAGCGGTGGCGAAATTGGTAAACGCGTAAGATTCAGAATCTTATGTCTAACGACTTATGAGTTCAAGTCTCATCCGCTGCACCAAAAAGTGTATTGAAATATACGGATGTATTTAATTATAATTACTACGTTGCTCTTGTGGTGAAATTGGTAGACACGATAGACTCAAAATCTGTTGATAGTGATATCATGCCGGTTCGAGTCCGGCCAAGAGCACCATTCAAAAGATAACGAGATGATACCAAAAATCATCTCGCTTTTTTTATATTTAGGGGGCTTTTTTGATAGATTTGACTATTCAGAAGATTCCTGAACAGACAAAATGTTCATCATTATTAGTGCTCGTAGGTCCGCGCAGCATACCGATAGGTAAATAACTTAAAGTGCAACTATGCCACTCCCTTGATAGGGTGGACTTGAACTAAAGACATATTAAAACCCAGCAACTCAGCTGGGTGTTTTTGTCGTTTGCAAAATCATTAAATATTTACATAAACCGATAGCTTAAGATGGAGAGTCGTTATCCTCACGGTGTAAGGAACCTCGACTTGCAATTCACCTGTAGTGGATAGTTTCAATTTCGATACGTTTTTGTTTCCAATGATGATAAGAATGTAATCTTTGCTTTTTACATATGCTCTTGAATAAAGATCCTTATAGTCGAAATCATCAAATGATTCTATTTTGTTGGGAAGCTTGTTAAATTCGCTTATTATTGCTTTAGCTCTAGTTTCTGCCGAATCGACTATCAGAATAGCGTTTTCTAGATTCATTTTTTCAATCGTTAAGGAAGATATCGTTTCCATGATTTCCGTGGTCATAGAAGTGGAGTAATCATCAAATTTACCGACAAATTCCTCTAATTGTTCCTTAAGAGAATTAATTCTCTCATCGATTTCATGGATCCTGTTTTGCTTAGGCAATGTATAAAGAAATGAAAATTAATCAATTTAAGTTTCTAGAAGCTTAAATCCTTAATATAAATATGGCCTGGATCCTCGAAAGCAATCGTATACCTGTTTAGTATTGAAGCAGCTGAGTGAGGATGCGAAAAAAACTATATCTCCAAGAATTATGGTGATTTAGAGGAATGGATCCGTAATCAAATAGAAGCATCTATATATAAATTAGAGAATTAAATTAATCCCTTGAAAACCGCACTATGGTGAGTAGCAGGGATTTTTGTTGGCAAAAAATCGTAAGAAGTTGAGAAAAATAATCAAGAAGTTAGCACTCTTTCGCAATAAGTGCTTGACTCTCTCTCTCTCTCTCTCTCTAGAATGGAAATATGACAAGCAAATATTCGGTCTCGTACAAAAAAATGTGGGTTCTTTTGGCTGAAAGAGAGATTTCTGCTATTGGTCTAAGAAAGGATCTCAATATTGCTACGGGTACAATGACAAAATTGAGAAGAAACGAAGAAGTGGCATTATCTGTCCTACTCCGTATTTGCGAGTATCTTGATTGTAGCATTGGAGACATTTGCGATTTCGTTAAAAAAGACTAGTAAAGGAGATTAAATTATGTACTGTCCAAACTGCGGAAAAAAGTTAGATGATAATGCTTTGTTTTGCGATGAATGTGGAACAAAAATCGAAAGACTAAAGCCAACTGCTGAACCTACACCAAAAGTTCAAGAGGCGCCTGTGGTTGAAAAAGAACCAGCAAAAGAAGTGACTAGAACCGAGCCTGTTGAAAAAAATCAATCTGAGCAAAGGAAAGCAAACCCCAAAGAAGGACGCTTACATAAATGCCCCAATTGTGGTGAACTAATAGGTTTTGATGATGTCAAATGCCCTTCTTGTGGATACGAAATAAGAGATAGAGAAGTAAATGCATCAGTACAAAGCTTGTTTGATAGAGTTCTGGCTACAGAGGACTTAGATAAAAAAATAGAATTAATTAAGACTTCCCCTATTCCTAATACTAGAGAAGATATTCTTGAGTTCATGTTATTAGCGAAGTCCAATTTTGACGCTAAATATTATGCGACAAACAAAAATGTTGATAGCGTCTCTAGTGCTTGGTTATCAAAAATCGATCAATGCTATGCAAAAGCAAAAATCTTACTTCGTGATAAAAGAGATTTAGATACTGTCGAAGAAATATATTCTGGAATCCATAAAGAAACTAAGAACATACAAAGAAACAAACTTCTTATGATTATTGGTGGGTTTGTTGCAATTATTGTTTCGATTATTTGTATTGCTACTTTCAATGTGGAAGGCAATACCGGATTATCGGTCTTATTTATCGCATTACTTGCAGCCGGTATTGTTTTACTCGTGTTTGGTTTTAAGAAGAAAAAAACTAATAAACAATTAAAAGAAGAGCGCGCTGCTAAAGCTGAAAAAAAGAATAGGAGATAATGTTTATGAGCATTTTCGCTAAGAAAAACAAGACTGGCGGTATAGCTGACATAATCCGCTGTGACCAAGAGGATTATCTTATTTGGAAGTGGCATCCAAAAGGTGCTGCAGAAGGTGACCTCAAAAGAGATACTGCAATTAGAACTAATTCGGTATTAAGGGTTAAGGATGGTGAAGTAGCTGTCTTTGTGTACAAACAAAAAGATGGCCACAACCAAGATTTTATAGTCGGTCCACATGACGAAACACTAAAAACTAAAAACTTCCCAGTTTTGTCATCTATTATCGGCTTGTGGTATGAAAAGGACACACCATTTCAAGCTGAAGTTTTCTTTATTAACTTAGGACGTGCATTACGGTTAAATTTTGGTGTTCCATATTTTGATATTGCTGATCCTAGATTTCCTGATTTTGAAGCACCAGTCGCTGTGCGCGGCACACTTACTTTCAAAATTGAAGATTACGAAACTTTCGTTAAGCACTACCAGCTTGCAACGTTTGAAATGGAAGACTTCAAGAAAAAAGTCACAGACGCAATTGCTAGATATGTAAAAGACTCAGTTGCTAAAGCACCAGCTGAAAACGATATTCCGTTAATTCAAATCGAGTCAAAAATAGATCTTATCACCGATAAGGCTGAATTGAATGTCAAAGAGAGACTATACGAAACATTTGGCGTTACAGTCACTGGCTTTGATATTAGCGCAATTGAAATAGATAAAGAATCAGAAGGATATCAAGAGCTCAGAAACATTAGCAAAGGCATGGCTGGTAGAAAAGCTGAAATTGATATACAACATTACGAAGAGTCCCTCCGTATTCAAAGAGAAGAAGGACAATATGCAGCGCACATGGGCACTAAACAAACAAATCTCGGTGCTTATGAGACTGAGGTTAAAGGAGAGGTTGGCGTTGAAAGCGCAAAAGCTCTCGGAAAAATGGGTGAAAATGGTGCAGGTCGTATAGATATTGGCGGCGATGGTGGCCAAGGAGGAGGCGCTGGTTTTAATCCTGTCTCTCTGATGGCTGGCTTAGCTGTTGGTGGTGCTGTCGCCAAAAACATTGGTGGCATTTTAGATCAGACTATGAATGCATCTGGAAATGTACCTCCTGCAATTCCTACTGTTACTTTCCATGTTGCTATCGACGGCAAAGCGGTTGGACCATTTGAAACTGCAAAAGTCATCGAGATGATTAATAGTGGCCAAGTTTTGAAAGATACATTAATTTGGAAGCAAGGTACTCCAAATTGGGTAAAAGCTGGAGAATTGAAGGAATTTAGTGATTCGTTCCCACCAGACTTACCACCAGCTAAATAGTCTTTGGAGATTAAATATGAGAAACAAAATAGTCTTTATAGGAATAAATGCACTTCTTGTTGTTGCTGTTGGATTAATTGTTGGATTAGTTTTTGCAGACACTATTTTTCAAGCACCAGCAGGGGTTACTGCTTTTGCTTTCCTACTTACAGCACTGGCAATCCCAAGTTTGATCTATGTTTTTAATTCAAAATTAAATACAGGTGGACGAATCATTTCATCATTTTTCGTAATCGCAGAAGTTATTTTGAATATTGTTTTTCTCTGCATTCCTATGGAAGACATTAAAATATATGCAATTATTCAATTGGCGATGATTGTGATAACACTTGCGACATTCCTAATAATAATAGGACTTTTTAAAGATAATAATGCAAAGGAGAGTAACTGATATGGGGTTATTTGGTAAGTTTCTTGGTGCGACAAAAAACGATGTAAAAGTGGCTAAATATGAATATAAAAAGGCCAAATTAGAAAGCAAAGGAAGAAAAAAAGAAGCTGCACGTAATGAAAAGGAAGGCAAAATTAAGAGCATCCAAGAAAGAGCCCAGCTTTCTTTAAATTATGCTAAAAATAACTATGAAAGCATGTATGAAAAAGTTAGTTCTCTCTATAATGAAACATCAGAATTAATCACAGTAATTAATGTTCTAATATCACGTAAGCTTTCTAGAGATGAGAAGAAACAACTAGTAGAAGCGCAAGAAGAAGCGCCAGAAAATTTGGAATATCTTTATTTGGCAAAAGATTACTTTGTTTTCTTGACTAGATTAGCCAATGGAATGGCTCTTAAAAATGAGCAAATGCTACTCATAGTAAAATTTGGTGCGTTTTTTGATGGCTTTGATGTTCTATCGGACGAAGACGATGAAGATGAAGACGATTCTCTTTTAGCTGATTTCAAAGAAATAGGCAGAGATTTTAAAGAGATGTTTGTATCTTCTAAGAAACAATTAGCTGATTTTAATCTTCGTGATTATGTGGAAGAAAAGTATTGTGATGAAATCGATGATTTGAAATTGCCAGAAATAGAAACTGCGCTAGGTGTCTTTAAAAAACTAGCAAATAAAGAAAGCACAAGCAAAGTAGAAGAACCAATTAGAGACACTCATCAAGAAAGTGGAAAAACTGTAGAATGCCCTAATTGTTACTGTTCCTTACCAGAGACTGCAAAGTTCTGCCCAAAATGTGGAACTAAAATAGAACCACAAGGTCCTGCGTTTTGTATGGAGTGCGGGAGTCCGTTACGTCCTGGAGCTAAGTTTTGCCCAAAATGTGGTGCAAAAATTAATAAATAGCTTTCTTGCGCCCGCATTAGTATGGTCGTTTTAACGTATATCAATTTTGGCAATTATTTATAAAAAATGGTAATTTTTGCCAAAAAACCGGTATCATGTAGTATACAGAGTTAATTTTCACTCTCAAAACTAGTATCATTTGATATACAGAAAGACATTAAATATTAACAGGATGATAATCCTGTTTTTATTTTCGGTTGTCCTGATTTTGTGGACAACTGATTTTATAATATTCCGGCTAGTAAATTAAATGTTAAACCAACTAAAACTACGCTTATAAGCAATAACATTTGTTTTTTGTTATCACTTTTGAAAAATATAATCGCAAAAAGTGAAACCAAAATAAACTCACAAGAAACAATCATTGTTACAACTTGTGGAATAGCGTTTTCGTAACTTAGCGCTTTATATCTACAAATCATTAAAGCTGCATTAAAAATCGCAGCAATTGCAAATATACCAATTTCTTTCCATTTAAGGTTTGGAATATTTTTGTGTTCCTTTTTAATAAACATAGTTACTAAGCAAATCACAAAAACTATGCACATTTGTTGGAAACTAACAACATCGCTAGGAACGATATCGTCAGGTATTTTCCATTTAACAATAAATACTGTTACTGCAAGCGATAATGCAGATATAAAAGCGTATATAACCCAAAGTTTTTTAGCTTTAGGATTAATCTTCTTATTAAAAATAATTAGTATTAATGCCCCCGCTAAAAAGACTAATCCGATAATATATAAAGTTACATTTAAAACATTTCCATTATGCGTTGTTGTCATAAACAATGGTGGAAGCAAAAACATAATGTTTGATAAAAAGATTTGTGATGTTTCTTCAAAAGGCGAGAAGGCTTCCAAATGGCTGCGTTTAATGGCAGCAAAGTAGAATATCCAATTGCTTGATGTCAATAAACCAGTTAAGCCAATCCATAACCACTGTTCTGAAGTTAATGAATACAAAGTTGGAACGTGTCCTCTAATTGCACATACAGCAAAACAAGCAATGATAATCAAAAAAGATTTGATGACTGCAGATAATGCTGTTGAGACATTGTTTGAAGAGAAACGATTGAATATTGTATTGGCAGCACTAGCAACAAGAGCTAAGACTGCAAATAAAATGTATTCCATATTTTAAATACTACTCCTTTTAATTATCTTTGATATTATTAAGTTGTGATTACGTATAAATTTTTCAAAGGTTTGCCTGATGATGCAAAGATAATTAGAAACACTGTTTTTGTAAAAGAACAGGGTTTTGCAGAGGAATTTATACCTGGAGAAGATGATAACGCAATCTGTTTAGTTATATATTTAGACGATAAACCAATTGCAACTGGCCGCATTTTAAAAGAGGATCCTGAGACATATCACATTGGTAGAGTTGCTGTCTTAAAGTCTTATCGAAATCAAAAAGTTGGTTCAACAGTATTGTCTTTTCTTGAAACTAAAATTAAAGAAATTGGTGGAAGAAAAGCCACTATTGGATCTCAGTTAGATAAAAAAGAATTTTATGAAAAATGTGGCTACCGAGTAATCAATAGCCACATATATTACGAAGAGAATGTCCCACACATTATGATGGGAAAACTTCTTAAATAACCTTTCTTCCTTCTGAATAGACAGAGATAATATTTTCTTTTTCCATTAAGTAGATTGCTCTTTCAAATCTTTCTTGAAGAGTTAATTCTCTTACTGATGGAGTAAAGTTAGAATCATCTACTACAATAGCGTGAAGTTTTTTGCCTTTTTGGAAACCAACGCTTTCATCAAAATATTTATGTGCGCTGCTGGTTCCTAAATAATAAGCTTCGTTAACGCTTAAGAAAGCATCTTTATAACCGCTTCTAATTGAATTAATTTTTGACATTTTAATTGCTTGTTGTACGTTCTTGTACATTGGTAGCATTGCTCCACCTGCAATATCACTTCCTAAAACAACCCAAACACCTTCATTTAAGAATGTTCTAACTGGGCAAACTCCTGAAGAAAGGTTTACATTACTATCTGGGCAATGGACATTAATAACGCCATTATCTTTCATAGCTTTTCTTTCTCTTTCGTCTGAGTGGACACAGTGAGCCATTAAGGTATGGTCTTTCCACATTCCACATTTGTCATATGTTTCCCAATATTGTTTGGTATCAGGATGTAAATCATGGACCCACGCAATTTCACCTAAGTTCTCACTCAGGTGAGATTGAATATAAAGTCCTTCCTTGTTTGCAAGATTTCCTAGCCATTCCATTAATTCATTAGTACATGATGGAGTGAATCTTGGGGTGATAATTGGCTTAATATATTTAAACTTCTTACATTCTTTTAACCATCTTAATGTTTCTTGCTTTGATTCTTCGGTTGATTCGTATAATTCTGGAGTGGAGTTTCTATCCATATTTACTTTTCCAACATAACCAGTAACTCCGGCTTTTTCTAATTCTTCCATTAAGACTAATGTTGCATCAACGTGAAGTGATGAGAACATGACTACTCTAGTAGTTCCGTTTTTGATCAATTCGTTTGCTAATTTCTTATAAACCTTACGAGCAAAATTGACATCTTGGAAACGAGATTCATTTTTAAATGTGTATGTATTTAACCAATCAATGAGTTGAAGATCCATTCCCATACCAACCATTGGATATTGAGGAGCGTGAAGGTGCATATCACAGAATGATTGCATAACTAAAGCATCTTTGTAATCTTCAATTTCGTATTTTGCATCTGCTGGAACATTTTCCATTACTTCTAAAATGGTTCCATCATCGTCAACGAGAATTCCGCCATTTTTAATTAATCTGACGTTTTTCAAACTTGAGGATTCAACGATGTTTCCTTTAATGATTTTCATAAATAAAAAGTCCTCCAAAAAAGGACTCATAGTGGGTCATTGGTGACTCGTAGAAACTTCTATCCGTTTTATAGAAATATATGAGACTATTTATATTTTAACAAAAAAGTTACTCGATATGTATTTAAATTACTTCTTCTAAAAACTACTCTTGAACAATTTATATTTAAACCTCTAAAAATTTACAAAAAATTATAAAGTATTTGAAATAAACAAAAAGATATTTTAATATAGTAATCGCTCAGCCGTTGTAGCTCAACCCGGTAGAGCAACTGAATCGTAATCAGTCGGTTGTAGGTTCAATTCCTATCAACGGCACCATACCAGCCTGGATGTTTAGCTCAGCTGGGAGAGCATCTGTTTGACGTACAGAAGGTCATAGGTTCGATCCCTATAGCATCCACCATTCAGTCAATTAACTCCGTGTTATCGGAGTTTTTCTTTTGTTTTGCGTATGTAGGTGTATACATACTGCCGTCGCATGTGATATAATCGCAAACGACGGAGGAAATTTATGAAAAAAAGTAAAATTGTATTCGCTGTATGTGGAATCCTTGCACTTGCTGTAACAGTTGCATCCGCAGTTTTTGCAATATTATTAAATAATGCAATGCCAATCGAAGTTGCTGGTCAAACAACAAACGCTTTTGAACTTTATGCAAGATTCTGTAGAGGCGTTTTTAATTCCTTAATTGGAACAGAAGGACACGTATTTCCACAAAGTTTATTATTAATTCTTTCATTCTTTGGTGGAGTAGCACTTGCTCTTATTGGACTTGCTTGGATTATTGTTGCTATTTGCAAGAAAAAATTCTTGGGCATTCTTTATGGATTCTTAGTAATTCCTGCTGCATTTGTTGTTTCTTTTGGTTTATTTATTCCAATAGAAAACGGATTACAAGAAATCTATGGCAACGGATTTGTTTATAATTTCTTAACAAATATTAATGGCCAATTATGCTTTTACCTTGCAATCGCAGCTGCAGCTTTAATTTTAGTTGCATTTGTAACATTCGTTGTTTACGCAGCATTAAACAAAAAAGAATCCAAAAAAGCTAATAAAGCTGTTGAACAACCAAAAGAAGTTGCTCCAGTTGCTGATGAAAAACCAGTTGAGCAACCAAAAGCTGAAGAAAAAACCCCTGTTGTAGAAGAAAAACCTGCAGAGGAACCAAAGGTTGAAGACAAAGTAGAAGAAAAACCATCTGCTAAACCTGCAGAGAAAAAGGTTGAACCAAAACCAGCTGCAAAACCTGCAGAAAAGAAACCTGCAGAAAAGAAGGCTGAACCAAAACCAGCTGCAAAACCTGCAGAAAAGAAACCTGCAGAAAAGAAGGCTGAACCAAAACCAGCTGCAAAACCAGTTGTAAAGAAAGAACAACCAAAAGCTGAATCTGGAGAAAAGAAAGAAGTTTACAAAGCCTATCACGTTTCTCAACACGCAGATGGTGGTTGGCAAGTTAAGGGCGCTGGTAGTGAAAAGGCATTAAAGAGATTTAAAACTCAGGCCGAAGCTATTAAGTATGCTAAAGAAGTTTCTGAAAGCCAAGGAACAACATATCTTGTTCACTCTATGAAAGGCAAAATCAGAAAAGCTTAATTATTGGCTTAATCAATATGGCCCACAGTGTGGGCCTTTCTTTGCATCCGTAGTTCAGTGGTAGAACATCGGCTTCCCAAGCCGATTATACGGGTTCGATTCCCGCCGGATGCTCCAAAATGTATTATTAACTAGAAAGGAAACTTGACTATGGTAGAAAAAAACATTCTATTTGAAGACATTCCTCTTAAGGTGCCTTCATATAAGACAATTGAAAAGAAACTTCTCGCTTTTATTGAACAGCTAAAAGCTGCTAAAGAATTTAAAGAAGGTTTTACGGTTATTAAGAAAATGGATAAATACATGGAAAAACTTGAAACTCAAATGACAGTTATTTCTATCCGTTATTCTTTAAATACAACTGATCCAGTTATTTCAAAAGCTCAAGACAAGATGGATGAAATGAGCCCACTTCTAAGCAATCTTATTAATGAATGGAACAAGATTTTAGTGAATGTTCCTTACCGTAAGGAAATTGAAGCAAAATGGACTCCATATTATTTCGTAAGAACCGAGAATTCATTGAAATCATTTGATGAAAAAATTATTCCAGAGTTAATTGAAATTAATAAATTAAGTAGCCAATACGATAGAGTTTTAGGCTCTGCTGTAATTGAATTTAGAGGTGGAAAATACAACCTTTCTCAAATGGGAAAATTCTCAACTGATAAAGATAGACAAACACGTAAAGAAGCCTCAATCGCAGTAGATCGTTGGTTTGCCGCTCATGAAGAAGAAATTGGCAATATTTATAGTCAATTAGTTTTACTAAGAGACAAAGCTGCAAAGAAACTTGGATACAAAAATTACATTGAATTAGGTTATCTTTCATTAGGCAGAGTTGATTACAATGCAGAAATGGTTGCTGGTTACAGAAAACAAATCGCAGAAGCATGTGTGCCTGTATGTCAAAAACTTTATAAGAAACAAGCTAAACGTATTGGAATTCCATTTAATAAAATGTATGCATTCGATTACAATTTAAGCTTTATGTCTGGTAATCCAAAGCCAGCAGGAAATAAAGATTATTTAGTTGAAGCTGCTACCCGTATGTATGATGACATGTCAAAAGAATCAGGTGAATTCTTTAGATTTATGAAAGATCATCACTTGTTAGATCTTGAAGCAAGAAGTGGAAAAGCTCCAGGTGGATACATGACATATTTGCCAGAATATCACTATCCATTTATCTTCTCTAACTTCAACGGCACGCAAGGTGACGTAAATGTATTAACACATGAAGTTGGCCATGCTTTGCAAGGATATTTATCAGGAAAGATCCAACCATCAGACTTCAGAAGCCCAACATTAGAAGCATGTGAAATCCACTCTATGAGCATGGAATTCTTTGCTTGGCCGTACATGGATGATTTCTTTGGCAAAGATGCAGACAAGTATAGATTTGCTCACTTAAGTGATGCTATCGAATTTTTACCATATGGCATTTCAATTGATGAGTTCCAACATTGGGTTTACGAACATCCAACTGCAACTCATAAAGAAAGATGTGAAATTTGGAAAGACATCCAAAATAGATATGAACCACATAAGAAATATTTACCAGAATGTGAATGTTTCGGACATGGTGCTGCTTGGATGAGACAATCTCACATTTTTGGAGTTCCTTTCTACTATATTGATTACACATTAGCACAAGTTTGTGCATTCCAATTCTTGGTTGAAATGAGAAAAGATCAACCAAAAGCTTGGAAGAAATACATTAAGCTTTGCAAGATGGGTGGTAAGTATCCATTTGTTCAATTATTAGCAAAGAATCACATTAGAAATCCGTTTGATAATGGAAACGTCAAGAAGGTTATTAAACCTCTCGTCAAAATTCTTAATTCATTCGATGACTCTAAATTCTAATTAAATTAGGTTCCTTAAGGAACCTTTTTTATTTGTAAAACCTATTATTTATTTTTATAGTAAAAATATCTAAAATATCATTGAATACGAATTATTTATAATTCAAATGAAAGGAATTTTTAATGGAAGATTATCGTACAAAATGTATTGAACTCCTTGAACAACGTGGAGTTACAATCAACGACATTACAGAATGTGCTCGTTTCTTACAAGCAGATTACCATGTCGACTTAAAGAAAGAAGAATTGCTTGAATCAGTTTTATCAGTTTTGTCAAAACGCGAAGTTCAACACGCAATCATGACAGGTATTGAATTAGATATCTTAGCTGAAAAGAAATTGATGCAAAATAAAGACCTTGAAGACATCTTAACAAGAGATGAAGGCTTATATGGTGTTGATGAAGTTTTAGCTTACGGCATTTGTAACCTTTATGGTTCAATCGCTTTAACAAACTTTGGTTTCATCGATAAAAAGAAATATGGCATTATCGCTTCATTAAATGAACACGGTAAAGGCACAGGTGTTGTTAACACATTTATTGATGACATTGTTGGTGCTATCGCAGCAGCAGCTGCATCAAGATTTGCACATCGTTGGGTTAGATAATTATGTTTGTTTGGGACAACGGACAATACGTTTTAAACAATAATCCAATTACTTGGGTTACACTTGCATTAACCGTTGTTTTACTTGTTGCTGCTGGCCTTCTTTTATTTAGATTCTTAAGAAGACAAATGATGGCTATTTCTTATGGTGTCGAAGCTGGACTACTTTTATTGTCTTGGATATTCGGCCTCAAAGAAATTTGGTTTATTGTATTAGGAGCTTTAGTTGTTAGTGTTATTGTATTTATTACAGTTAATATTTCTGAGGTTAGGCCTTATTTAAGCAACACATTAGGTGTTGCAGGTGAAAAGAAGCGTGGTAGTGGAAAGGTTTTTGACCGTCATGCTTTATATGTCAAAATTGATACTGCAGTACAACAATTAAGCAAAACGCGTACAGGTGCAATTATTACATTCGAAAGAAATGTTGAATTAACTGATGTTGTTAAATCAGGAACATTGTTAAATTCTCCAATTACTCCTGAACTCTTATTAACAATCTTTTATCCAGGAACAAGACTTCACGATGGTGCAGTCGTTATTAGAAAAGATCAAATTCTTGCTGCGAGTGTTTATTACACTCCAACAACAAAACCATTAACTGGTAAATTCGGTTCGAGACACCGTGCAGCTATTGGTATTAGTGAAATTACAGACTCAGTAACAGTTGTAGTTTCAGAAGAAACGGGACGTATTTCTTTAGCAGTTGCTGGAGAATTAATTCCTGTTAACGCAGACACCTTCTTAAGAACATTTGAAGATTATATGTTTGAAGAAGATAATGCTGCAAAGAACGAATAAATTTTATGGGAAAATATTTTGGAACAGATGGTTTTCGTGGCGTTGCAAATCAAGGTTTGACGGCGAATCACGCTTATAAAATTGGCCGATTCATCGGTTATTTTGAGAATGGTCATAAGAATAAAATTCTTATTGCACGCGATACAAGACTATCTGGCCAAATGCTTGCTGAAAGCTTAGCTGCCGGAATTGTTTCTAGTGGTAGTGATGCTTATAACATTGGTGTTTCTACAACACCTTCAGTTTCTTACTTAGTAAGAAAATATAACTTCGATTTTGGAGTTATGATTTCTGCTTCCCACAATCCATATTACGATAATGGAATCAAAGTATTTAATCGTAATGGCGAGAAATTAGAAGAGAATATTGAGTTATTAATCGAAGATTATTTAGATTCTTCTACAGATTCAATTCCTCTTGCAACTAACGATCAATTAGGCCGTTACCCAGATTGTTCCAAATTTATAAACGACTACATTGATTTCTTATGTGAAAAGGCATCACCATTAGTCAGCGGACTTTCAATTCTTGTTGACTGTGCGAATGGTGCTTCAAGTGTGATTGCTCCAAAGCTTCTTAAGAAGTTGGGTGTCGATGCAACTATTATCAATAATAGTCCTAATGGAATTAACATTAATGATAGATGTGGTTCAACTCATCTTAACAACTTAAAAGAAGAAGTTAAAAAAGCTCAATACGATATTGCATTTGCATTTGATGGAGACGCAGATCGTTGTTTAGCAATGGATAGTGATGGAAACACAATTGATGGAGATGGAATTCTCTATTCAAAGGCTCTTTACTTAAGAAAGAAAAACGCCTTAAGCAATAACACAATTGTTGTTACTGTTATGTCCAACTTAGGTCTCAAATTAGCATTCAAAAAAGAGAATATTAATTTAGTTGAAACTAAGGTTGGAGACAAGTATGTTCAAGCCGAGATGAAGAAAAATAATTATTCACTTGGTGGTGAACAATCTGGTCATATTATCTTTCTAGAAGATATGAATACTGGAGATGGCTTGTTAACAATGGTTAAAATCCTTAATATTCTTGCTGAAGAGCACAAATCTTCAAAAGACTTATTAAATGGATTAACCATTCTCCCACAATGCCTCAAAAATATTACTGTTGTGAACAAGGAAGCAGTCTTATCTCATGAAGGATTTAAGGCTAAAACTGCTGAACTTGAAAAATCATTGAATGGACAAGGAAGAATTCTTGTTCGACCGAGTGGAACGGAACCATTAATTAGAGTTATGTGTGAAGCTCCAACTCAAAAACAATGTGAAGATATTTGCAATGCACTTATCTCATACATTGAAGAAATGTAAAGGAAACAAACTATGAAAAACAAAAACTATTTTACAATCTTAGGTGCATCATTATTTGCCGTTACCTTATCAGGATGTTCACTTGGTGGACTTATTAATGGCGGAAACATTACAGGAAGCGATTCACTTCCAAAAACAGCTGAAGAAGCTGCTGCAGAAGTTGAAAAAATGTCTAAAAATGGTGGCTTTGAAGTAACTCTCAGATATGATACAGATGATACCGAATCATCAGAATCTTATGAAGTTTCAATGGGTAAAAAAGACAATATCTCATGGCAATTTGATCAAGAGGGAAACGGTACAGCAGTTGTTGGCGAAACAGAATACTGCGATCTTTATGAATACAGCGCATCAAGCAATGCTTGGACATATGATAAAAGAGTTCAAAAAGACAATTACGATGCAGCTAAAACATTTGATACTGCATACTTCGGAGTTTTATATTTAGGTCATGAACTTGACGGAGAATATAAGAAAGATGGAACAACAAGCGTTTGTGGTAGAACATGTGATGTTTACAAATATGCAATGAATGTTGTTGTCGTTAAATTGTCATACACGATTGCAGTTGATAGAGAAACAGGACTCACATTAAAGTATCAAATCTCTGGTGCAACTACAGCAGATAAAGGTGGAGAATCCTTCGAAGCAACATCATTTAAAACAAGTGGTGTTACAGCTCCAGTTCTCCCGGAACCTGTGGTTGCTGAATAATGAAAAATAAGACAGGATTAATTCCTGTCTTTTTTATTTATTAGTTTTTAATTTCTCTAATTTTACAAATCTAACTCCAACAAGCTCGCTTCTTCTAATAATTGCTTCTGATAAGTTGTCTTTGCTATCTTTTAAACTTGCTTTGATAATTCCATACATATCATGCTTACCGACATAGTGATATTTCTTTATATCAACTATTTCGTATGTTACTTGATATTGAATTCGATCAATCTCGTATATTTCTTTGAATTCTCCAACTTTGTACATGCCTACTCTTCTATATAGAAGAGGAAAGAAATAATAAATACCTGGTTTATATATGCCAATGAAGTTACCAATTCTTTCAATAATAGCAACTCTTCCTTTTTTAACTTTGATGAATCCAGTTAAGAAAAAAAGAATTGCACCTAGAGCTAGAATTGCAATCATAATTAAGCCAAATTGTAATGGTGTAAGCGCACCTTCAAAGAGCTTTTGCATAGATAAAATATAACACATTTTTTGCATTTTTTGTAATGGACGAAATTTAGTTAAAAAACTAAAAAATAACTATTATATATCTTTGTTAAAGAAAATTTGTTATTATAACAAAGGTTAAAGATGAAAAAAGGTTTAGCACTTAACAGAATATTCGCAAGTATATACGATAGTATAATCGTTTGTGCTTTATGCTTATTAAGCATAATTCCTTCTGTTGTAAGTTTTATTAATGTTTTAGTAGACGATAGCACAATAAATTCAGTTGCCTTGTACATCAGTGCATTTTTCGGTGGCGGTATTTCATTAGCTGTTTTTATCGTTTACTGCGTTTTAGTCCCAGTTTTTTGGAACGGACAAACTTTAGGAAAAAGATTGTTTGGAATTAAGACTGAAAAAATTAACGGCAATCAAGTAGATATTAAATCTATGTTTCTTAGAACTGTGTTGAGAGGAGTTATCTTCTTTTCAACATTCGGTTTATCTTTAATCATCGATCTTATTACGTTATGTTCAAAAGAACATTTAACGTTTTATGATATACTTGCATCAACAATTGTAGTTGACGCTAAAAAATAAAGGAGGGTTTTAAATGCCTACACCACATAATGAAGCAAAGAAAGGCGAGATCGCAAAAGTCGTTCTTATGCCAGGAGATCCTGCCAGAGCACAATGGATTGCTGATAACTTCTTACATGATGTCAAACTTGTGAACAAAGTTAGAGGAATGTTCTGCTTTACAGGAAAAACAGAAAATGGAAAAGTTATTTCTGTTATGGCCTCAGGAATGGGACATCCATCAATCGGAATCTATTCACATGAATTATTTACAGAATATGATGTTGATGTAATCATTCGTGTCGGAACCTGTGGTTCTTACCAACCAAATATTAATTTAAAAGATGTTTTGGTTTGCCAAGGAAGCTGCACAGACAGCAACTGGATGAGCCAATACGGTATTAATGGTACATACAGTGCTATCGCATCTTATGATGTTCTTGAAGCAGCTGTTGAAGTATTAAAGAACAAAAACTTCCCGTACCACGTTGGAAACATTTTCTCAGCAGACGTCTTCTATGATGTAGATAGAGAAATTTGGAAGAAATGGGCAAGACTTGGAGTATTAGGTGTTGAGATGGAATCATATGCCTTATACACAAATGCAGCATTTTTAGGAAAGAAGGCTTTAACACTCCTTACAGTTACTGATAACTTTGTTAAAGAAGGAAAATTAACTGCTGAAGAGAGACAAACAGGCCTTCGCAATATGATTGCAACTGCTATCGAAACAGCAGAAAAATTTATTAAATAATGCTTTACGTTTTTATTGCATTAGCAATATTACTTGTTATTGCTGTTCTTTTCTTTACAATATATCCATTTGTTAAGAAAACAGGATGGAAAAATAATTTTGTAGAAAAATACGGCAAAAGTGTTTACAAACTCGCAAATCATGAAGATTTTTATCTTATAAATACTTTAGTATTTAAAGGCAGTGACGGAAACACTTTTCAAATTGATCATTTATTAATAACAGAGAAGTATTTCTTTATTATTAAAGATTATTATTTTGATGGCAAGATTGAAGGAAAGGTTGATGACTCAAACTGGATTTATTATTTTGGAAATCCAAATAAACCAAAAAAAGCTTTTGTCGACAACCCATTATTTGCTAATCGCAATAGAATGTCTCAATTAAGCATTTTGACAAATATAGATAAATCTATCATGGCTTCCATTATTCTAGTGAACGATGATTGCATTATTTCTAACATCGTAACAAATAATGAAAGCGAATTTATAGTTAAAAGAAAAGATCTTAAAAAGTTTGTTAAGTCGATGGACAGTAATGAAAACATTGGACGATTAGACCAAGAAGAATTGACTTATACTGTCCACGACTTAGCTAGAATGAATTTGAAACCTTAATGAAAACAATAAGACAACAGGCAAGTGAACTATACAAAAAGAACATAAGTGCAAAATTGGGTTATTCAATTACTTATGCATTTTTTGTATTGCTCGCACTTTCACTTGCGTGGTTTGTTCCTGAAACATTAATTCTTACAATTCCTTTATTTGTCATTCCGTTAACATATGGCTTACAACTTGCTTGTGCTGATGTAAATAACGGATTCCCTTATAAGCTAAAAGCTCTATTTATTGGTTTTGGATTATATTTTTCTCCTAAAGGATTTGGCGCTTACAGCATTTTAATGGGATTTTTAAAATTCCTTGGAATATTTGTTGGATTTAACGCAATTGCAATTATCGTATTAACCCCTGTTTACACACAAATCGATCCAACATTTAAGGATTTGATAATGCAAATTTCTTCATCTGCTTCTGTTGAAGCATTTGTGGAAACTTACGATAAATTGGTGGAAACTCAAGCCTTTATAAATATTGAATTTATTTCTTCCTCAATTGGAATGTTCTTTGCAACTTACATGCTTTTACATCATGTTATGAGCAATTCAATTAAGGCAGAAATGAGCTTCTACACGCCTAGTGCCATTAATATGCGAAGTAATATATTACTTCACAAAATAGGTTTCAGAACATTTAGAAGGCAATATTATAAAGATTATTATGCCAATGTTTGGCCAATGATTATTCTTTATGTTTTGTTCTTTGTTGGCGGTTGCTTATTTGGATATTTTGTTTTGGCATCTGGGGAAAGACAAGTAGCAGGTTATCAAATTAGATTAATAGCTTTTTTATTGGTTTTATTTACAAACATACCTTTATTACCTTATTTCTGCGATGTAATGGAGTGTCTTTATAAAAGACATGCTAAAGATTATGAAAGAGCATCCGTTAACGGAATCATGGATAATTTAGAAGAACTATTAAAACAAAAAGATCTTTCTGATGAAGAAAGAAGTATGTTGAATGAATTATTAAGGAAAAAGGAGGAAGAGAAACAAAATACAGACAAAGATAAGCCTGATGATGAAAAATAAAAAAACCGATTTCTCGGTGTAACATACAATGGAGCAGATGACGGGAATCGGACCCGCGTAACTACCTTGGCAAGGTAGTGTTCTACCATTGAACTACATCTGCATCTTAATCAACGCTTTATTATTATAGATAATGCTGTATAATGTTTCAAGTAAAAAATTAAAGAAGAAATTATGGTTACATATAAAGACTTAGCAGACTACATATTCAGTGATATCACTGAAACAATTGAAGACTTAGAAAAGAAATTCCCTCCAAGAAAACTTCCAGAAGGAGCAGAAGTTACTAGATTCGCTCCATCTCCAACAGGGTTCTTACATCTTGGTTCATTATTTATGTCATTAGTTGCTTCTAAAGTAGCTAAAGACACAAATGGCGTTTTCTATGTAAGACTTGAAGATACAGATACAAAACGCGAAATCGAAGGTTCTGGTCAAGAATTAATTGATCAATTATCTCACTTCGCAATCGTTCCTGATGAAGGATATTTTGGAAATACACAAAAAGGCGATTACGGGCCTTACGTTCAGTCTGAACGTGCTCATATTTATCGTGTTTGCATCAAAGCATTGATGGAACAAGGTAGAGCATACCCATGTTTCTGTACCCATGAACAAATTGAAGAAATTAGACAAGTTCAAGTTGCTTCAAAAGTTTTGCCTGGATATTATGGCGAATATGCATTATGCCGTAATATTACTCCAGAAGATGCTTTAGCAAGAATTAAATCTGGTGAAAAATATGTCATTCGTTTCCGTTCTGAAGGAAATCACAATAACAAAGTTACATTCCATGATGAAATTCGTGGAGATATATCTATCGCAGAAAACGATCTAGATGTTGTCATTATGAAGTCAGATGGACTTCCAACATATCACTTTGCACACGCATGTGATGACCATTTTATGCATACAACAACAGTTCTTCGTGGTGAAGAATGGATTGCATCCGCTCCAATTCATTTAGAATTATTTAATACATTAGGATTTGAACTCCCAAGATACGCTCATGCTCCTGTTATCATGAAACTTGATAATGGAAATAAACGTAAACTTTCTAAGAGAAAAGACCCAGAAGCTTCAGTTGCAAACTTCATTCAACAAGGTTTCCCAAAAGAGGCTTTAAAGGCTTATTTAATGAGCATTGCTAACTCAAACTTTGAAGAGTGGACAGCAGAAAATCATTCATACAATATCGACAATTTTAAATTTGCATTCGATAAGATGAGCCTTGATGGAGTATTATTTGATCAAGATAAACTCAATTTCTTTTCTAAAGAAATTATTGGTGCATTTACTGCGGAAGAATTCTATGATGCTCTTCTTGCTTGGAGTAAAGATTATGACGAAGTCTTATACAACCACATTAAAGATACAAAAGAATTTACAACAAAGATTCTTAATATCGAACGTGGTGGAGAGAAAGCTCGTAAAGACTTCACTTTCTATAAAGAGGTGTATCCAATCATTGGTTTCTTCTATAACGATAGATTTGCTGAATTAACAAAAGATGGCTATCCATTTAATCCAAATATGGATAAATCAACTATTGTTGAAGTTCTCAAAGATTTCGCAGAAACTAACGATTACACATTACCAAATGATCTTTGGTTTAACACTGTAAAAGAATTAGCGGTACGTCATGGATTTGCTGAATCAAATAAGATTTTCAAAGCTGATCCAACTTCTTATAAAGGACATGTTGGTGATGTTGCAGAAATGATTCGTGTTGCTCTCGTTGGAGCAAAGAACTCACCAAACATTCACTCAGTACTTCAAATCCTTGGAAAAGAAGAAGTTACTAGAAGAATTAATCTCGCAATTGAATATTTAGCATAATATTGTTTAAATATTCTTTGCTGGCCCATTGGAGAAGCGGCTTAACTCATATCCCTCTCAAGGATACATTCAAGGGTTCGAATCCCTTATGGGTCACCAAACGCAGATTTACTCGCTACTGAAATGTTGCTCTAAGAGCAAAATCAGCAAAAAGCGAGTTTTTCTTTTGAGTTCTTACTTCAATTTTTAGTGGGAAATGTGGGAAATTGTCATCTATCAGTACATTAGAAAGACCGAGGATGACGTTTTTCATATATAGTGCAGTTTTGGAGGCGTGCTCGGAACTCGCTACTTTTGATGTATTCAAAATGAAAGATTGATATAATCAAATTGTATATGGAAAAAGCTAGATTACACAGTAACGGCGAAATCATTTCTGCCTGGGAAGTTAAAAATGGTGAATATAGTAGATCATTAGATTTTGTGGACCCTGAATATTCTTTTAGAGTTACATATGTAACAGCAGCAAAAGATCATATAACACCTTATTTTCGTATTTACTTCTCTTTGGAAGATTATAAGAAAATGTCTCTAGAGCAAAAGACTCGCTACGATATATTAAGAGAACAACAACATAATATTGACAGCAAATGGCATAGAGATTGGGAAATTGCTGTATCTGAATTTGCTGAAAACGAAAAGTATATCAAGGATCCAGATTCTCAAACATATAAACGTGCCGATGCATTTTGCCAAAAGCATAATCTTTGTATTGAATTTCAACACTCATATATTGCCAATAGCTTTAACGAACGTAACGACTTTTATTCGAAACTAGGCTATAAGGTAATTTGGCTTTTTGATTTAACAAAACACGATGCAAAACTCAATGGTGGCAAAATCGAATTAGTGGAAGATAATGCGTGTGGCTTTTTTAGGGTAGCAGAAGAAAAGGTCGATTTATCAAGATGTCCAGTTTATATCCAGGTTAAAGATGGAAAGATATACAAAGTTAAAAGCCTGCTTAGAAAAGAAATTAAAGATGAATTGAAATCTACAATCAGATATTTTGAATTGTCGACTGTTTATGATGATTCAGTTTTATTTATAAATGCTCTCCGTAATTGCGATGATAGCCTATTTAAAGAAGACGAATATAGAACGCTTTCCGAAATCTGGCAAAAAGATTTTCGCTGGATTGTGGTGGAAAACAAGGACAAAAAACAGATAAGAATTTTTGCTGATGGTGATGAAATGAATAGAGATCGTCAGTTTGAGTGTATCACTTATCAATATGTAACATTCTCAGAAAATAGTGGTCTCTTTTCCGTTAATAGACCAAACTTCTATACTCTTAGTTGGAATGAAGAAAATGCTAGAATTTGGAAGTTACTTAAATATAAACGCAAAGAATAGTAATTCTTATTATGAGTTGGATAATTTATAAACATACTAATAAGGTTAATGGGAAAGTATATATTGGCCAAACCAAGCAATCTCCTAAATTAAGATGGAAGAATGGTGCTGGATATGTTAGGGACGGCAAAAATAGCGTTTTTGCTTATGCCATTCTCAAATACAAATGGCACAATTTTGAGCACGACATAATTGAAAGAAACATTTCTTCTCAAGAAACAGCCAATGAACGAGAACAGTATTGGATAAAGTACTACAATTCATATATCGGTTTTAAAAACAGCAATGGTTACAATATGACTCTTGGTGGTGATAGTGGTGAACACCTAGGTTACCCTGTTTATCAGATTGACAAGAGTACACTTAACATTGTTGGAGAATATCCATCTACTCAAGAAGCCTCTAGAGCCGTTACTGGCAAAGATGAAAATTCATCAGCAATAAGAAACTGCTGCGAGGGCAGGAAGCTTTCTATTTCTGGCTTTTACTGGTGTTATAAAAGTAATTACACACCAAGCTGGAAGCCAAGATCCAGCAAGCAATTTACTCCAGTTTATCAAATTGATGATAATTTAACTGTTGTAAGAAAGTTTGAAAGTATTGCTAAGGCTGTTAATGAAGGTTTTAGTGGTGGAACAATTGTCCAATGTTGTTTAAGAAAGACCAGTAAAGCAAATGGTTATTACTGGTGCTATGCTGATGATTATTCGCCAAATTGGAAACCAGCAGAGTTTTCTTTCAAAAGAAATGAAAAAATCTATTGTTTTGAAACAAACAAAATCTATTCAAATAGCAAGGAAGCAAGCACTAAAACAGGTGCTAATCGTAGCAAAATATTACGCTGCTGTAATAAATTAGAAAACGGTACTAATGGTCTGCATTTTTGCTTTGCAAAAGATAAAGATACTTATAATTTAAGACCAACTATTAAAAGAGCAGATATCTATTCAGATGATGAAATTAGAATTCTAAAAGAAAAATATCCTGAGATAGGCTCTGATGTGTCGAAATTACTGCCCAAAAGGACCGTAAGATCAATACAAAAAATGGCTAGTCATTTGGGATTGAAGTTTGTTGGTGAAAACAAACATTACAAGAGAGTGTTGTGTGTAGAGCTAAATAAGATATTCAATTCGATTGACGATGCGTATAAATTCGTCGGTCTTAAGGAAGGTTCGTGCATAGGAAGATGTTGTAAAGGTCAAAGAAAGACTGCTGGTGGTTATCACTGGAAATATTTAGATGAGTGATTCCTCTATGTGGGAAACGCATCAAATTAGTTAAAAATGGCTCAAATCCATCAAAATAGTGGTGGGAATGAGCCTTTTTATGTGGGAATCGTATAACTTCAAAAATATCAGCATTTAGTAAAATAACTCCAATGTGTCTTTCTAGAACTATCAGTATTTAGAAAAACTTATATTTATTATGGTGATCAATACCAATATATCGATCGAATCGCATCTTTTAGATAAGGGACCACTAACATTGATATATGATAACCATTCACTAATCAAATCAGATATTCGTTTCTTTATAGCTTGAATACCAAACAAATAGTAGCGTATTACATACCGTATGCTTCACCAAACGAAACATTTCGCCCAAACGATTTATGTAGATTCTAATACGTTGCTATTAAAGTAGACATAGGGGCGTACAATATAGTCAATCAGCGGGTTCAAATCTGGTTTAGAAGGACTAATTCAAGAAGAAACGGTATTACTTCAGAGTGATACCTTTTTCTTTGATAATAAAAAAAGAAAAAAGAATTCCGATGGATAAATCCGATGGATAAATGTATAATATTAACATTATGAGTTTTAAAATCCAAAATCGTCGTTATACAGGAAGCAAACAAAAACTTTTAGATTGGATTCGAGATAACATTCTTAAAGAGGCAAAAGATTGTAATTCGTTTTGTGATCTTTTTGCAGGAACTGGCGTTGTTACTAATGCTTTTATTAATGACTATAAAGTTTTCTTCATTAATGATTTTTTATACTCTAATTTTTGCATTTATAATGCTTTTTTCGGAAAAGAAGAATACGAAGATGCTAAGCTTGTAAAATTCAAAAGAGAATTTAACGAATTAAACGCCAATTCAATTAAAGACAATTACATGTCGGTAAATTTTGGAGGAAAATTTTTCTCACACAACGATGCTCTTTTAATTGGAGAAATTAGGGAGCGCATTCAAAATTATTATTCGAATGAAGATTTAAACGAAAGAGAATTTAATATATTGTTAGCATCTTTAATATATTCATTCGATAAGTGTGCAAATACAGTTGGACATTACGAAGCTTATATTAGGAAATCAAACTTGAAAGATTTATTTAAATTTGAATTAATAGACCCAGTTATATTCAATTCAAACGATTCTAGAATTATCAATATTTTTAGGGAAGATTCAAATCAATTGGTAAGGAAAATACAATGTGATGTCGTTTATATTGATCCTCCTTATTCTTCAAGACAATATAGTAGGTTTTACCATTTAATTGAAACAGTTGTTAAGTGGGATAAACCAAAACTGTTCGGTACAGCTTTAAAACCAGTTCCTGAGAATATGTCTGAATACTGTTCTTCTCGAGCAATTGACTCATTTAGAGAATTAATTGCCGATTTAAATTGCAAATATATTTTTGTTTCCTATAACAATACTTACAACTCAAAATCAAATTCTTCTAAAAACAAGATGGATTTAGATGACATGGTTAAAGTCTTAACAAACAAAGGAAAAACAAAAATATTAGAGAAAAAACACAATGCTTTTAATGCAGGAAAAACTGATTTAAGCGACCATAAGGAATACTTATTTGTTACAGAGGTAAAAAGATGATTAGATCGCCTTTCTTTTATGTTGGAGATAAATATAAATTATTAACCCAATTGAAGGAATTTTTTCCTAGTGGAATTAATAATTTGATTGAACCATTTTGTGGTGGTGGAAGTGTGTTTTTAAATACTAATGCTGCGAAATATATTGAAAATGATAACAATCCTTGGATGATTAAATTACATAAATTTTTGCTAAAAGAATCAAAAAATAAAAAATCATTCTTTAGAAAGTTACATCGTTTGATTGATCAATATGGTTTATCGGCTTCATATTTGGGCAAAAATGTTCCTGCCGATCTTAAAAAGAAATATATAAAAACTCATTATGCAGTTTTCAATAAAGAAGCTTATTCAAAATTAAAAGCTGATTTTAACGCTAATCAAAGTAATATGATGCTTCTATATATGTTGCTTATTTATGGATTTAACCATATGCTTAGGTTTAATTCTTCTGGATTATTTAATCTTCCTGTTGGAAACGTTGATTACAATAAAAATGTTTATGAGGCATTAAATAATTATTTCGATTTAGCTAGTGTCATTGATGTGCAATTTTATGCTTTAGACTATAAGAAATTTCTAAGAAAGATAAATATTGAGAAGAACGACTTTGTATATTTAGATCCTCCTTATCTAATATCAAGTAGTGAATATAATAAATTTTGGAATGAAAAAAATGAGAAAGAATTATTGGCTGAAATAGATAAATTAAATGAAAAAGGTATCAAATTCGCTTTATCAAATGTTTTTCAACATAAGGGTTTGTCTAATCAAATTCTAATTGATTGGTCAAAGAAATATAATGTACATTTTTTAAAAAGCAATTATATAAGTTATTTTAATAATTCAATAAAAAAAGATACAATAGAAGTATTAATAACTAATTATTAATTATGCCGAGACACAGAGATAGGGAATATAAACCATTATTATTCGATACAACCTTAAGAAATCCTGAAAGGATAAAAAGTTTTTTAAGTATAATTAAAAAATACGAGAACACATTTTTAAATAATGCTGTTATTGATTTGATTGTTAAGGATGTTTTGAAAGCAAAAATTTATACAACCAAGTATCAAGTTAATATATCTAAATATAAAAGAATTTTGAACGATGAGAACGCTGAATTTTCAGATAAGGATATTCAAGATATAGTAGACAACACATCCGTTGATCATCAAGAAGGTGGTTTTGATCGCGGATGGCCTTCAAGATTCTTTACATGGTTTAAGTTTATTAGAGCTTTAGGGTTTGTTTACTTTGCTTTGAATGAAAAAATCAAAATTTCTGAAACAGGAAATTTACTTATTAAAGCTTTGGAAGATGGAGATGGGGAATTGGAAAATCTTGTCTTTAGAAATGCGATGGCCAGATTCCATCGATCAAGTCCATATATTTTTTCCGCCAATGAAAATAAGCCATTTCCTTTTTTAGTAGCATCAATTTTAAAATTAAAAGAATTAACAAATAATCCAAATGCTGGAATATATCGTTTTGAAATTCCTTATTTTTTGTGTTGGAAAAATTCTGATGTTGATGAAATTGTTAATTACATTTTGGAACAAAGAAATAGATTGGGGTCATTACCAAGTGACGAATCAATTTATGAAAACGCTAAACAAATATTGAATATTACGCCCGAACAAGAAAGGCGATTTAAAATTTCTAATATCTGCAAAGAAATGCCTGATGAATACATTAGAAAAATGAGACTTACAGGTATGATTTCATTAAGAGGTGCTGGGCATTATTTAGATATAAATAGTGATTCAATCGAATATGCAAAAATAATCCGAGATCAATATTTAAATTGTCAAAACTTTAAAACTGAAAAAGAATATTTTGAATATGCTAGCGGTTGGGATGAAAGATTAGGAAAAATTGGTGAAACCAAACCAGTTAATTTTGATGAATATATGAAAAACTTTCTTAAACAAGTTAATACATATGATTTAGATTTGTTGCATAAAGAACTATTGATTTTAGAAAAATCTACTCCTAGATCAGAGCATCCTGTATTCAAATTATTAGACCCAAGTATAAGATTAGAATTTTTGACTGCTTTAATTATTAAGAAAACCTATCCTTCAGTTGAAGTATTTCCAAATTATTCAGCAGATGATGAAGGAATTCCAAAGTCTACTGCTGGAGGAAATCAAGCAGATATTTACTGTAATGAAGATAAAGTTGTCATTAATGTTGAAGTTACTATGTTGAGAAATTCACAACAAAATAGCAGAGAATTTTCATCTGTTATTACTCACCTTCAAGAATCTAGAAGAACCTGTGATAAATCATTTGCTGTTTTTATCGCACCTGTGATTCATCAGCATACTGTTTTGTTTATGACTGCAGCACCAATTGCATTTAATGATTACAATCTAAAATGTTCATTAAATACTATTGCAGAATTTTCAAATAGGTTAAAAACTAGTTCTAAACTTTGTGATTTTAGAAAATACTAAATATAAGGAAGATTATTATGGCTAGAGGAATTATTTATGTAATGAGCTCTTGTGTTGATGGGCTTGTTAAAATTGGAAAAACAAACCTTGAAGGTTTTGAACAAAGGATGTCTCATATTGAAAGAGATGGCTATCATCGCATCGGAGTTTTAAAAAGAGAATTTGCTATTGAAGTTGAAGATTATGATGAAAAAGAGAAACTTCTTCATGAAATTTTTAGTAAAAGCAGAGTTGGAGAATCAGAATTATTTTCTGTTGATTTAAGCTTAGTAAAACAGCTTATGTCTTCTTTAGAAGGAAGAGTTATTTATCCTAAAGATGAAGAAAAAGATTCTATATTTGAACAAGCAACTGAGGAAGTTGAAATCAAAAACGGTGTAATTCCTAATGGCATTTATACAATGGAGACCAAATTAAGGGAATCTGGAGAAATAGTTAAAGCAACAATGGAAGTTGCAAATAATCAAATATATTTAAAGGCCGGTTCTACTATATCTACAACCGTTCAAAAGAAAAAGATGGGTTGGATGAAAGATAGAAAATCTTTAGTTGTTGTCGGGAATGTTATTAAAGAGGATTATCTTTGCACATCTCCATCTATGGCCGCAGCTATTGTTTCGGGTCATAATAAAAACGGATGGGAATCCTGGAAAAATAGTGATGGTGATTATATAGATATTTATAGATCAACTGTTGACAACGATGACTAATAAAGAAAAAAGAGAATATTTAAGTTTAATGCTTATTTTCAGGTCTCAAGCATTCATGCATGAACTTGAAAAGAAAAGCGATTTTTATTCAAAAATTCCTAAAATCTTATATAAATTCAAATCATTTGACAAATATATTTTCGACATGATTGATAATAATTATGTTTATTTAACTCCAGCCGGGAAGTTAGACGATCCTTTTGATTGCCTAACAAATACATCATTTGATGATATATACGAAGAGGATTCTTTTAATTTATCTAAAAGCATGATGAATTTTATTATTGATGTTGTCATGAAATATTGTCATCAAGAATTTAATCGAAACGAGATCCTTAAAATGATTGATAGATGTACAGTAAATGGAAAAGTCGATAATCAAATTTTAGTAAAAGAATTAGATGGTATTCAAAAATTAAGCAATACTCAAAAAGATGTTTTATTAAATACTTTTTTAAATTTTGACAATGTTCTAACGGAAATAACAAACGATGATAGATTAAAAAACTTGATTAAAAATCTTGTTAAGTCAAAAGAAACTGTGCGAATTTGTTCATTAACAACTAAAAGAGATAACAAAGTTATGTGGTCTCATTATGGAGATGTCTATAAGGGCTGTTGCATCGAATATGAAATTCCAAAAGTAAACCAAATCATTGATAATTTATGTCCTGTTGTTTATACACGAAAATTTGATAATAACATTTCGAAGAAAATTGTTGAATTTGCTTTAGAAAATATTGTTAGACAAATAACAAGCGGACAGGTAATTACAAATATTGGCTGTTTTACTGAACTTACATGCACAAAAGATTCTGATTGGTCATATCAAGATGAGTGGAGATTGATTGGAGATGCAAAAGGTCGTTGCAATTTATTGAAAATCAAGTCTATTTATCTTGGGTTTGACGTAAATCAAGAAAACGAAACGGAAATAATTAAAAGAGCAAAGAAACATAATTTTAATGTTTATAGGATGAACAAGCCATCAGGATCTAAAAAGATATCGTATATTCAATTGGTATAGAAAAAGACATTAATGCCAATATTGACACTAATGTCTCTATTTTTATTCTTTAATCTCTTTTTCTTTTAATGTTTTAACCATAACCTCATAAATTACGGGAATTAAAGGTTCTAAATCTTTTATCGTAAAGACTCGAGGCTTTTTCTCGTTTTGATGATTTGGAGATTCTTTAGAATCTTGAGTCACTTGATGAAGCCTTCTTTTCTAAGTTGGGCTTTGCCCTTCTTAGTTAAAAGAAGATCAACTGTAACTTTCTTAAATTCATCTCTAAAGTCATCGCGAGTTAGGAAGACTTCTTTCAGTTCTTCAACTGATTTATACTTCCAAACCTCTTTGTCTTAAAAACGCATTGATATCGATTAGATCACTTTTATTTAATTTATTAAATGACTTAATGACAAGGGCGGTGTAGATTTCAGCGAATGTGATTTCTCTACCTAAGCAGGCAGAGATTTTAAGCAATGCTTTAGCAGCAGATAACACAAGCCATCTAGCTGTTACTTCAATGCTTGTCATATTCTTTGGGCAAGTAAATATACTTACTTCTTCACCTCTAGAAACCAACCAGTTCCATTTATCCCATGTTTTAGCTCTGTAGAGTTGGCTTCTGATGTCAAACTCCAAGAGAAGGAACTTGAAGAAGATGAACAAAAATACGCGTACGTGAATCCGGATTCTATTAGAGAGTTCTTGCGACGAACACGCGAGTACCTTGTTAATACAGATATAAGTATGGAGCAAATAATCAACCTAGTTGTTCATGAAGTACAGGTATTTAAAGACAAAATAGTAATCATAATATTCAAATATGCTAATGGTAAAACTGGAAATTCTCTTATAAGAGAAAGTCTCTCAAGCGAGGTAAAACAGGAGGTTCACCAAACAAAATAGATTAGATGCATTAATTGCATCTTTTTTATTTACAATAGTCAACGAAATCTTCGTTTGAATAGATGCGAAAAGCGAAAGACTAGCAAAATTAATTTAAAAAATCGATCATTTCGGTGAACCAATTTGCAGCTTCCAAATACTTTTCGTTATTTATGCAAAGAGCCTTGTTCGCTATGCTAATCCCATGGTCAACAGTGTTGTACAAAACATATTTGTGTTCAACATTGTTTTTTACCAGTTCATCAACAAATTTTTGTGAATGTTTAAATCCAACAAGTTTATCTTGTTTGGATGCAAAGATATAAGTTTTAGGATATTCACAACTAATGTGATTTTCAACTGACAATAAGTCAATTAGATCCTCATCAAAGTTATTTGTAATTCTTTTTGCGGTAAATGATTTTGTTGGTATTTTCATTGAGATTACAGGATAGGCTAAAGCAATTTTGTTTGGTTTTACATTTTCTGGTTTAATACCCAGTTGTTTTGCTATATCGATGTATAAATATGAATACGAAGCTAATAAATGTCCTCCAGCTGAAAAACCAACAAAAGTTAAATCATCATCGGCCAACTTAAATTCGTCTCTATGACTTTTTATATAATTAATCATTAAACAAAGTTCGATGTGAGGAATGGGATAGGGTTGATTACAAGTATAATTCAATATAAAACAATTAAACTCGTTTGCACATCCTAGAAAAGCAACAGGCTGGCTCTCTCTATATGAAATAAAAGAGTACGCGCCTCCAGGGACGACAACCATGCCTCTTCGTTTCGTAATTTTAAATTCTGTATCATCGTCATTAACGAAAACTTCAAAATAAGAATCTTTTTTATAATTTTTGATGATTTCAGAAAAATATATACGTATTGCAAGCATATTTATATTATATATCTATTTTTGTCGCGTCTTTTTCTTTACATATTTTCTAAAAAAATTGAGAATTTGTTACTTAGAAAGTAATTTACAAATAAAGTAATTTTATATATTAAATCCAAGTTTTAAACTTTATTATATAACTATGCCAGATATAATTTTTCAAGCTAATCGCTGTTTAAAATGTAAGAATCCATCTTGTCAAAAAGGATGCCCTGTTCAAACTGATATTCCAAATATTATTAAGATGTTTTTAGATGGAAAAATTGAAGAAGCAGGAAAGAAACTTTTTGATAATAATCCATTAAGCGTTTTTTGCTCGATGATATGCCCTCACGAGAACAATTGCATGGGGCACTGCGTTTTGAACAAGACATATAATCCAGTCAAATTTTTTGAAATTGAAGAATACATTTCTTCTATTTATTTAGAGAAAGCAAGACTAGTTAAACCTGAATGGAATGGACATAGATTGGCTATTATTGGAGCTGGTCCTGCAGGACTTACACTCGCTTTTTTAATGGCATCACGCGGATACAAAATAACAATTATTGACTCTAAAGATAAAATTGGAGGAGTTTTGAGATACGGAATTCCTGAATTTAGACTTCCAAAATCTCTTTTAGATAAATTGCTAGTAAGAATGTATGATCTCGATATTAAGTTTAGACCTAATACATTAATCGGCCCTACATTAACTATTGATGATATGTTTAGAGATGGTTACGAAGCTATTTTTATTGGAACTGGAGTATGGAAGCCTAACACTTTAAAGATTCCTGGTGAAACTTTAGGAAATGTTCATTTTGCTATTGATTATTTAAAAAACCCAGATTCTTATGAACACTTGGGTGAACATGTTTTAATTATCGGAGCAGGCAATGTTGCAATTGATGTTGCTAGAACTATACTTCATAAGAGCAGAACAAATGTTGAAATAATATTCAATCGTAGTTCTGAAGAAATGACGGCGTTAAAGGAACAAATTGATTTAGCTAGGGTTGATGGAGTTAAATTTAATTATTTTTTAGAAACTTTAAAAATCGAAGATGACGGGATTGTTGTCGCTCCAGTTGAAAAAATTAATGGAGAATTCGATATAAGAAAAGATAAAGCTTATAAACTACAATGCTCCTCGGTTATTATTGCAATTGGTCAAGGAGCATTAAGCAATATTGTTAGTAATACAAAAAATATTGATACTAAAGAAAAAGGACTTGTTGTAACAACTTCGACTGGTAAAACGACCAGACCTGGTGTTTTCGCTGCTGGCGATGTTGTTCACGGAGCAAAAACAGTTGCACAAGCTGTCGCAGCAACTAAACTTGTAGCAGATGAAATTGATAATTACATAAAGACTGTTAGTATGCATAAATGAATAGGCAAAGATAAATTATGAATATAATAAAACGAATACATAAAGATAATCTTTCTTGCGAAGCAATATTAAGAAAAGCCCCAGACGGACACCTTTTTATTGTTTCTCAGTGTGGTGGTGATAAAGAACCGTGTCCAGAAAATAGAGTCTATATTTTCCATTCTGATAAAAAAGGAAGTAAATGGTCAAAACCAATATTAGTTACACCTGATAATGGACTTGCCCAATATCAAACAGAAGTTTCAGTTTTGGATGACGAAATATTGATTTTTATGACTGAACACGATGGTAATTTTACAAGTTTTCATTCATATGTTTTGTCTAGCAAAGATAATGGATATTCATTCACAAAGAAATTTGATTTGCCTCTAAAAAAAGGTTTTTGTTTTGTTCGTGGCATGATCAAGAAAGACGAAATATATTATTTTCCATATCAGCATTACAATATTTCTAAAAAAGAAAATAATAGATTGGTTGACAATAATCTAAAAATTTGGGAAACCGATTTGGACAATGTTGAGATGGGTGTTATATGGACAAAAGATTTTGTCGAATTTAAATGCTCAGAATCTCCAGCGCTTTTGCCTTTGACGTTTAATGGTAAAAAGAAATGGGTTTGGTCTGAACCTACTATAGCAGAATTAAGTAATGGCGATTTTATTATGCTTCTCAGAAATGATGCTAGAGGTTATTTATATAAATCTATTTCTAGTGATTTGGGCGTTACATGGTCCGAACCAACTAAAACAGATATTCCAAATCCTGCAAATAAACCAAAGCTTTTGAAATTTAAAACATCATTAGTACTTTTAAATACACCTCAAAGCGTTAATGGATACTCACATCGAAATCCATTAAGTTTATGGATAAGTAATGATGATGGAGAAACTTGGTTAATTAAAAAAGATATTGTTAAAAAACATGGATGGATTTCATATCCAGACGGTTTTATTGATGAAGAAAAAAATAGATGCCTATTTGCATTTGAATATAATCGTAAAGACATCTATTTTGTAAATTGCAAATTACCTAAAAAATAATTATTTTTTGTACAAATCCCTATATTCTTTTGGACTCAAGCCAGTTTTTTCTTTGAAAAATAAAGAAAACCTACTGTAGTGGACAAAACCTAATTCAAACGAAATTAGTTCTAACATTTTATTTGAATCAGTAATCATTTCTTTTGCTTTAAGTAATTTCTTATCAAGTATGTATTGTTTAGGAGTTACACCAACTTTTTCTTTAAACAATATTCTAAATCTATCAACACAATAACCCGTCCTAGATGCTAGTTCATTAAAGTCGATATCTGTTAAATAATGTTTATCAATATATGAAATTGCACTATTAATAGGAGAATCACTTTCAAAAAGATATCCTCCAACTCTTCTTTTTGTATAAATAAGAATTTCTTGAATGTAGTTGTAAATCATCTGAATATAGAATTCTTTTTTTGTTATTAATTCGTTTATTATTTTTTCAGCAATATTAGTGACAAACGAACTTTCCTCTTTTGCAAAGAAATTAATGTTTTCTATTTTTCCAATTTCAAAACCAACAATTAAAACAACACTAGATCCATTATGTATTTCACTATGTTTTGTTCCAGGTGGTAACAAGCAATAACAACCATTATGAAAATTAAATTTTTCACCCTCAATTTCAGTTTGTCCATCGGCTTTTATATAATAAACAAACTCATAAAATTCATGTGAATGGGTAGGGATAACTCTATTTGGAGTATAAGCTCTTTTCCATACATATCTTATAAACGATGTATCCATTTTTTTGTCTCTTTAGATATTTATTTTAGTATTGAAAAAGTCGGAAAACAATAAACTTTGATAGTTTTTCTTTATGTGCTTTCAACGCGTATTTAAATAAAATAAAACTATGGAGCAATGTTGCGAAGAACAAAAAAGTCGTAAAAGACTAACAAAGGACCAATGGGAATTGCTTGTTTTTGCAATCTTTGGACTTATCCTTCTTGCAATCTTTTCTTATCTTCCAATGACTGGTGTTCTTTTAGCGTTTCGTGATGGGAACAAGGCATTAGATATTGTTGACGCAACATTTGGCGAAGGTATTTGGACATTTCAAAACTTTATCAATGTTTTAAGCGACGCTAAGTTTTGGGATGTTATGAAAAATACTTTAGGTCTCAATTTATTATCTTTGGTGATAGGATTCCCTGCTCCAATTATATTTGCTCTTTTATTGAATGAGGTTCGTTCAAAAAGAGCAAAAAATGCGTTCCAAACAGTGGCTACATTCCCACATTTTATTTCCTGGGTTATTTTCGGTGGAATTATTAATGCATTAACTGATACATCAACAGGAATTGTCAATCCTATTTTACAGTTATTTGGGTTATCATCTCCGGAAAATCCGGTTGATCTTTCTTTAGCTCAATATTTTTGGCCTAAGATGATTATTGTTTCTTTAATTAAAAATGTTGGTTGGGGTTCAATCATTTATTCGGCAGCAATAGCTAATATTAATCCTTCCGTTTATGAAGCTGCAAGAATTGATGGTGCAGGAAGATTTAGAACAGCTGTTTCTGTAACACTTCCTTTAATACTTCCTACCGTCACAACATTTTTGTTATTAAGTATTGGTCGAATCCTTGGTAACTCTTTTGAACAATTTTATGTTTTCCAAAACGTTGCAAATCTAGAACGAAGCGAAGTTTTGGCAACATATGTTTATTCACAAGCGTTCACTTATAGAAACTATTCGACTGCAGCAGCGATTTCGTTCTTTGAGGGAGTTGTTTCTGTTATTTTGCTTACGCTTTCGAATAAGGTTAGCAAAAAGTTATCAGGTAACTCATTAATAGGATAAAGGTATGGTTAAGAGAAAATTTGATTTTGCTTATATACTCGTTCTATTTATTTTAGTTTTGACTGTTATAGTAACTATTTATCCTTTTATTTATACTCTTGTTGGTTCATTTAACTCTGGAAAAGATTTCCAACTTGGAGGTGTTTGGATTTGGCCACGTGCTTGGACTCTTGATAACTATAAAGTTATTGTTGAAGATCCGCGATTCTGGGTATCTTTACGCAATACTGTTATTAGAACTGTTGTTGGCACAATTTTATCTTTGTTGGTTACATCTCTTATTGCGTATGCTTTATCTCATCCAAAATTACCATGCAAAAAGTTCTTTAAAGTTACTGCAATTATTACCATGTATTTTAGTGGTGGTATTGTTCCTTTCTTTGTTTTGGTTAACGCTATTGGATTATACGACAATTTCTTAGTTTATATTCTTCCAAGTTTATATTCTGTTTATAACATGATCGTTATCTCTAAATTCTTTAAAGGTATTGATGAAGGAGTTAGAGAAGCTGCACGCATTGATGGCGCAAGTGAATTCCGTATTTGGTTACAAATTTATTTACCAATGTCTGTTCCAGTAATGGTTACGGTTGGAATGTGGATTGTAGTTATGCATTGGAATTCTTATTTACCAACCTTACTTTATACATCAAAAGATCCAAGCCTTTGGACTTTGCAATATTACCTTATGGTAATAATTAAAGATGCAACATTACCAGATGGAGCAAAATATGATTCAGTCACAGCTCAATCTGTTTCTTTTGCTGGAATGGTGTTATCAATGCTTCCAATTGCTTTGATTTATCCAATTTTAAGTAAGAAATTTAACAATAATTCTGTCGGAACAGGAAAAGATTAAAAAGGAGACAAATAATATGAGAAAAGATAAAGTTGCAATTATTTGTGGATTAACCGCTTTGTTAGCTACAACATTAACTAGCTGTGGCGGCAAAGGAAAAGGAGCACTTGTTTACGATCGCTATCCAGAAATTAGTGATCGCAATACTGATTCCTGGCTCCAAGTAGATCCAGACGATGGTGAAGTTGAAATTAAATGGTGGGTAGACTCAACTAGTTGGGATTTCTATCATTTGCACGATTTAATTCTTAAACGTACTGGTGTTAATGTTAAATTTGACCATGCACAAAGAGATGATGGAACAGAACTTTCAACAATGATTGCTGGCAAATTGACCGATGTCATTACTATTACAGACGCTGCAACGCGCACTCAATTAGCAAAAGAAGGTTATGCATATGCTATTGATAAACTTGCTGATAGGTATGCTCCTACTTTATTGTCTAGAATTTCAAATGAACAATTAAATTTCTATAAAGAGGCTGATGGCCATTCTTATGGATTAGCAAATAACTTTTATAATGATGCTGATATCGCTGAATATACAAAATCAGGAAATCAAATACTTCCTAATTATGCTATTTTAGTTCGTAAAGATATGCTAAATGCATATCTCGATTATAAGAAAGGTATTAATCCTTCGTTCAATCCTAACGCTGAGACAACAACTCAAGAAGGATTTATTGAAATGGCTAAATGGGTAAAAGAAACTTGGAATTTAGATAGTTCAAATCCAACTGTTTGTTTAACTGATTTTCCTAAGAAAGCCTCAAATGGTTCAGTATCTTCAGCTATTTCGGCATTGATGGAATATTTTAATGTACCTAAGGAAGACTCTTCTGGTAATTTGGTTTACGAATATACAACACCCGAATTTAAAGAAGTTATTAAATTTGTTAATACATTGTATGAACAAAAATTGTTTTCCACTGGAAACTTTGGTTGGAATACAAGTGAAATTATTACTCACATTAAAAATGGTCGTCCATTTGCTGTTATTGGTGCTGTTCAAAACTATTCAACAGGTTTTGCAGGCTACTCAGCAATGGGCTACAACAAAGAAACAAAGCAATTCTCTGATGACCATGAATATGTTCCAATAGTCATCACAAATAATAAACATCAAGCTCCACTTCTTGGTGATTACAGTGGACGTGGTTTACGTGTTTCAATGATTACTAAAGACGCAACTCGCGAAGATAGAATTATCAAAGTTTTCGATTATCTTATGAGCGAACAAGGCCAAAGAGAATGTTACTATGGCGAAACAGAAGGAGAATATTACAACTTTACTATTCGTCCTGGAGAAAAAAGGATTATTAAAGTTGATGGAAAAGATGTTGAACGTACCTACCAATATGGCCAAATTGAATGGACTAATAAAGCCAAAGAACTTTTAGGGCGTCCAAATAGCCAAGGTTGGTATGGCGCAGGCATTAAACAAATAAGCCTTTTGCAAAACCCTATGTATGTTAATTTAACTTCAGTTAATGAAGCAGAAATGGATACATATCAATTCTATGTTCGCTACAACCAAAAATGTGCTTTATTTCCGTATACTTACTCTAAATTAGGGTTTAAATACAAAGTTGATTCAGAAAGCCAATCAACAGTTAATAAAATGGCAGATATACAAGCAAGGATGGAAGAAACCCTCATCAAGAATATTCCAACAATGATTTTAAAACCTTCATCTTCTTTAGATTCATTGTTTGCTTCAACTGTTCGTGAGTTAGAAAATCAAGGTCTTAATGAATGGCTTGAATATCAAAATGCAGGCTTCAAAGCTAATAAACAACAGATGGGTATTCAATACGCATTCCCTTTAAATGATCCAAGTTATCAAGCCCCTGAAATTAAATTACAAGGCGATTACGAAACATATAAGAAAGATATACCAGCATATATCTCAATCTCAGAATAATGGAAAAGTTAGAAAAATTAATTATTGATACTGATATAGGCGATGATGTTGATGATGCATTTGCGTTAGCAATGTTAGCACCTTATATTAAAAACAATGTTGTCGGAATTACAACAGTTTTTAAGAATGCTTTTGAAAGAGCGAAAATTGCTTCTTTCTTGATGGAAAAATTTGGTATTACAACGAGTGTTTATGCTGGAGAGAGTAAACCTTTGAAAGAAGAAATTCACTTTTTGGAATTTGAAAGCCCTTCTGAAAATCCTCATATTACTCAATATAGTAAGTTGATGGAAAAAGCCGGTATTTGTGATACTTATGGACCAGATTTTATTATTGAATGTGCTGAAAAATACGGCAAAGAACTAACGATTCTTGCTATCGGACCTTTAACTAATCTTGCAATTGCTTCACAGAAATCTCCAACTTCATTCAAAAAAATTGGAAAAATATTGATGATGGGTGGAAATGTTTCAAATTCTTGCCCTGAATGGAACGTTAAATGTGATCCAGAGGCTTTTGATATTGTTTTAAAAAGCGGTGTAAAAATTCAAATGGTAGGAGTAGACATCACAAAGAAAGCAACTTTATTACCTGAAGATGTTAATAAATTAAAAGAATTAAATTCAAAATCACTGAACGTTCTTGACGATTTGTTAAACCTCTATTTGAGCGAATATTCATATAAAAGATTATCTTGTATGCACGACCCATTGACTGCTTCGTGTTTAGTTACCAATTTAATCAAATTTAAAGATGAAAAAATAATTGTATCTTTAGATAAAGAAAAACGAGGAATAGTTATTCCAACAAAAGAAGGTTTTAATGTTCAAGTCGCAATTGAAGCTGACTATGAAACATTTAATAAATTTTTATTCCGGTCGTTAAAGGAATTAAATAATCAATGTATAAAAAAGGAGATTAACTATTAAGAATCAAGATAAAAATTCAAAATAATTAATTTCCA
>CALEHV010000026.1 GCA_937876465.1 uncultured Bacillota bacterium
AGTAGGAATCTCCCATCTTCAAAACAATTAATTGTTTAAGTGGGAGTAGTTCAATGTATATTATTCTTTGTATGAATGCATTAAGCGGATGCTTACTTATTAACAAAAAAGTAGGAAATACATCAAGAAAAGAAGTTAATGATGTCTCACATATTCTTCACGAAAAGAAAGTCGGACATATTGGCACTCTTGATCCTTTTGCTAGTGGTCTTTTAATTGTCTTAGTTGGCAAAGCAACAAAAATCTCGCCATTTCTTGAAAGAGCAGACAAAACTTACATTGCAACTTTAAGTCTTGGAAGCAAAACTGACTCTGGCGATTTAACAGGTAATGTCATTGAAACAAAAGATATTCCTTCTCTAACTAAAGAAGATATAGAGAAAACTTTAAATTCTTTTTTAGGTGAGCAAGATCAAATTCCTCCAATGTATTCTGCTTTGAAAAAAGATGGAAAACATCTTTATGATTACGCTCGTAAAGGTGAAACTATTCAAAGAGAACCACGTAAAATTAATATCTTTGATATTAGATTAATAGATTTTAAAGATAATTTAGTTATATTTGAGGCACATGTATCTAAAGGAACTTACATTAGAACTTTAGGTGAAGATATTGCTGAAAGACTTGGCACTGTTGGTCATTTAATTGCCTTAGAAAGAACTTCAGTTGGTGAATTCAATTTAAAAGATGCAATCGCAGTTGATGAAGTTACTCCTGAGAAATTGAAAACAATAGATGAAATGTTAGCCTCTCTTCCAAGCATTACTTTAGAGGACAAAATGGCATTCAAAGCTCTTAATGGAGTAGCTTTAGAATTAGACTCAAAAGATGAAGAAATTATCATAAAAGATAAAGATGGTATTATTGCTATATACAAACGTAATGAAAAAGGCATATACTTTTGCTTAAGAGGACTAAGATGAAAAAAGTCAGTCTAACATTAGACAATCCTAACCCTTACAAAGAAGGTTTGGCACTTTGCTTAGGCTATTTTGATGGAGTTCATCTTGGCCATAAACAAATAATTAAAAACGCGGTTAATATTTCTGATTATCCAATCGGATTATTAACTTTCGACAAATCTGTATCTCAATTTTTAGATAACACAAAAGCAAAAGAAGTTTTAACTTCTTTAGATGATAAATACAATATTATAGATAGGTTCGGTGTCGACTACCTATTTGTTTTAGAAATCGACAAAAATTTCTTAGAAAGAACTGCTGAAGAATTTATTGAATTCCTTCAAAAGATGAATGTTAAAGAAATATTTGTAGGTGAAGACTATTGTTTTGGCAAAAATCGTAAAGGAAATGTTGATTTACTTAAAAAGTATTTCAAAGTTTATGTTTCAAAAACAATTAAAAACGACGGTAAAAAAATTGGCACTCAAACAATCGTTCAATACATTAAAGATGGAAAGATTGATAAAGCGAATTCTTTATTATGCTCAAACTATAAAGTATCAGGCGTTATTGTCGAAGGTTTACATAATGGAGAATCAATCGGTTTTAGAACTGCTAATTTAAAATTAAATGCAAATTATGTAATTCCTAAATTTGGGGTATACAAAGTTGTTGTAACCATCGATAGAGAACAATACATTGCTTTAGCAAACGTTGGAATTCATCCTACAATTGATAAGCTTGATCAACCTCTTATCGAAGTCCATATTCCGGATTATGACTCAATCGATTACGGCAAAGATATTCAAGTCGAATTTATTAGTTTTATACGTCCAGAGATAAAGTTTACAAATACAAAAGATTTGATTAATCAAATTCAACACGATTTAAATATGCTATCATAGAAGCGTATGCTCCTAGGTAAGTATATTAATAAATATTATGCTAAATATTGGTACCTATTCTTAATAGGTGTTTTAATGCTTGGAGTGGTTGACTGGATTCAGCTTTATGTTCCTGAATTTTTAGGACAAATTGTTAGTATATTTGAAAACAATCCAACAATTGGTGCAGATCAATTCAAAGAAATTGGCTTAATTTCGTTAAAAGTTTTAGCTGTTGCTGCCGGGATGATGCTTGGCCGTATGGCGTGGAGATTATCTATTCATGGCGCAAGCAAACATATTGAAGCCGATTTAAGACAACAAATGTTTGAAAAGGCGACTAGATTATCTAGAGATTTTTACCACGCCAATAAAATTGGCACAGTTCTTGCGTGGTTTACTAACGATACAGAAACAATTGAAGAATATTTCTCTTGGGGAACAGTCATGCTTATCGACGCCATTTTCCTTGGAATATCTGTTGTTGTGAAGATGTTTATTCTTAACTGGGTTCTAGCTCTTTTAACCTTCATTCCAATAGCATTGATTGTTGTTTGGGGTGCATTAACTGAAAAGTTTATGGGCAAACTTTGGGGTGAAAGACAAAAAGCAGATGATAAACTTTATGACTTTAGCAGCGAAAACTTTACTGGAATTAGAGTTATTAAAGCGTTTGTTAAAGAACGTAAAGAAATTAAAGCATTCTCCAAAGTTGCAAAGCAAAACAAAGAAATTAATATTAAATTCCAACGTGTTAGCGTTATTTTAGATGTTGTTATTGAAGTCATAACTGCTATTAGTATTGCGGCTATCATGGGATTTGGTGGTTATTGTGTTTATTTAACAAAGCAAAACCTTCCATTAGAGTTATTTGGTCAATCCTTTAACATTATGTTAGATGCCGCAGAACTTATTACATTTATTGGTTATTTCCAAGCTATTGTTTGGCCAATGATTGCTTTAGGTCAAATTATTACAATGAAGGCTAGAGCAAAAACTTCCCTATCAAGAATTACACATTATTTGGATACTCCTGAAGATATTAAGAATCCTGAAAATGCAGTGGTCCTTAAAGATATTAAAGGCAAAGTCACTTTTAAAAATCTTACATTTAAGTTTTCTGATGGAAACGAAGATGCTTTGAAAAATATATCTTTTGAAATCCTTCCAGGAGAAAAAGTTGGTATTGTTGGAAAGATTGGCTGTGGTAAAACCACAGTAGCAAATGTTTTAACTAGAATGTTTAACATTTCTGAAGGATCAGTATTTATTGATGATGTTGATATTATGAAGGCTGATTTGGTGTCTTTACACAATTCAGTTTCTTACGTTCCACAAGATAATTTCTTGTTCTCAGATACTGTTAAAAACAATATTGCTTTTTCTAATGAAGATGCTCCTTTGGAAGAAATTAAAAAGGCAAGCGAATTTGCTGGTATTGCTAAAGACATTGATTCTTTCAAAAGCGGATATGAAACAGTCAGCGGTGAACGTGGTGTTACCCTTTCTGGCGGACAAAAACAAAGAATCTCTATTGCTAGAGCATTTTTAAAGAATGCACCAATCATGATTTTAGACGATTCGGTTAGTGCAGTTGATGTTTCAACCGAAGAAACTATTTTGAACAACATAGCAGCCGAAAGAAACGGAAAAACAACTATTGTTGTTGCATCCAGAGTTTCGACTGTTTCAAAGTTTGATAAAATTCTTGTTTTAAATAACGGAGAAGTTGAAGCTTATGGTTCTCCAAAGGAACTTTTAACTACTAGCGAAACTTACAAACGCATGGTAGTAACTCAAAAGCTTCAAAAAGAAGTGGAAGGAGGTAATTAATCATGAATGAACAATTAGAAAAACTTCGTGGTGATCACCCAATGTCCACTAAAGAGGTTCTTAAAAGAACACTCAAATACATCAAACCAGAAATCTGGAGCTTTATTTTAGCTACAATAATCATTTTATTTAATGTTGCTTGCTCTGTTGTAATGCCGTTATTTACTCAAAAGTTAGTTGATACATTGCAGATGGAAAACTTCCTTCTTTCAACAATTATTTGGCTTTCAGTTGGATATTTAGGAATTTCTATAGTTAATAATCTGTTCCTTTATTTTGAATCAATGATACTGCAAAAAGCAGGTCAAAGAATTATCTACTCTTTACGTATGGAAGTATTCACACATATTGAAAATATGTCCATTGATCAATTTAATGAAATGCCTGTAGGATCTCTTGTTACTAGAGTTGCTAATTATACGACCGCAATGAGTGATTTCTTTACAAATACAATTGTCCAATTTGCACGTAACTTATTAACAATTGTTGTTGCTTACATAATTATGTTTACATTGTCCAAAGATTCATGGAAATTAACATTGATTTTAAGCGGTGTTGTTGTAATTATTGGAGTATTTACATTTATCATTCGTAAATTCATTAGCGAAGGTTTTAGAAAACAAAGATCTATGGTTAGCGATATGAACGCTTATATTGAAGAGAACTTAGGCGGAATGAAGATTACTCAATTATTCAATCAAGAGCCAAGAAAAATCCGTGATTTCAAGGTTAAAAACAATTTATTGTTTAGACAAAACTTTAAATTAATTTCGTTATTCTCGATTTATCGTCCTGTTTTGACATTTTTATTCTATGGTTCAGTTGCTTTAACATTCTATTTTGGAGTCACATTTGCATTAACGAGCGCTCAAATTGTTGCATTCTATTTATATCTCAGCTATTTCTTTGAACCTGTACAAGCATTAGCAGATCAACTTAATCATGTTCAAAGAGCTAAAACTGCAAGTGAAAGGTTGTTTAACCTTCTTGATGTATTACCACAAGTTTTGGACGCAAAAGATGCTAAAGATATTGAACATTTTGAAGGAAAAATTGAATTCAAAAATGTTTGGTTTGCGTATAAAAAAGATAATTGGATTTTAAAAGATGTTTCATTCACAATTGAACCTCATCAAACATGTGCTTTTGTTGGCGCAACTGGTGCTGGTAAAACAACCATTTTATCTTTATTAGTTCGTAATTATGAAATTCAAAAAGGACAGATTTTAATCGATGGAATTGATATTAAATCAATTAAAATTGATTCTTTAAGAAAAGCAATTGGTCAAATGCTTCAAGATGTATTCCTATTCTCTGGTAGCATTAGAACCAATATTACTCTTCACGATGATGAAGAATATAAAGACGAAGAAATTAAGGAAACTTGTGAATACGTAAATGCAAATTCCTTTATTGATAAACTTGAAAAGGGATTAAATTCAGAAGTTATTGAACGTGGCGAGAACTTCTCTCAAGGTCAAAGACAACTACTTAGCTTTGCTAGAACTGTTTTGCACAAGCCACAAATACTCATTCTCGATGAGGCAACTGCAAATATTGATACTGAAACTGAGAAACTTATACAAGATTCTCTTGCAAAAATGAGATCCATTGGAACAATGCTAGTTGTTGCTCATAGACTTTCAACAATTCAAAACGCAGATCAAATCATTTGTTTACAAAATGGTGAGATTGTTGAAGCAGGAAACCATCAAGAATTACTTAAAAATAAAGGTTATTATTACAAGTTATATCAACTTCAATTCGAAGAAGAATAATTTTACCAAACCGTAGTAACTACGGGGATAGACAATATGAAGTGACCCTCACGTATTCGCAAGTATCGTGAATTCGTGTAGAG
>CALEHV010000027.1 GCA_937876465.1 uncultured Bacillota bacterium
ATGTAGGGGTGGGTAGGGTGCGGAAACACCCCCCTTATCCCCTTTTCGCGTTAATGAGTTCTAGCTCACTTCTTGTTTGTTTTCTTTTCGCTGAACTTTTAAATAAATGTTTAAAGGATCAGCATTCATGATTGCATCAATTGCTTTGTTAATTTCAATTTGTTGCTCCTGTTCTGTAAAGTAATCAGAAAAGTTTGCAATTGAAGCTAAGTAATTGCAAGTGAAGTAACCTTGATCAACGTCATACTTGTACCAATCTTTAAATTGATCGAAAGGATCAAAAGGATTGTCAATAGTTGTAAGACGGTATTCATTTGAATCGTAATTCTTTCCTACATTGTTCATACCTGTTTGGTCTCCTTTCTTCAATCTATTTAGCGTATTCAGCAACAGTTGATGTTGAAATGTTCAATAATTCAGCAACTTGTGCATATGTGTAACCACGAGAAACGTATGTCTTGATTCTACTAGCTTTAGCATCTGATACTGATTTGACTGTTTTAGGCATAGCTAAATCTCTTAGTTTGTCTGAGTCGGTATTATTTAGAATCTTAACCAAATCAGTCTTACTAATAGCTCCAGCCTGTATAGCTTTCCATTCATTGTCAGTGATCTCAATGTTACGTTCTCTACGCTGTACGGTACCTAGTTCTCTACGATACTTATTAATGGCCATCTGTTTCTTCTTCTTAACATCTTTAGGTTTGGCATTAGGGTTCTTCTCCAACCACTCGTTAACCTCTACCGTAGCCCTACGCTGGGCCTCGCGTTCTTTAGGATGGTTCTTGATAGCATCGTTAAGCTTAGCCTTAAGGGATGATACTTCTTGTGCATACACCTTACGTGCTTCACTAGATCTATCAATCTCTTTGGTATTAGCCGCTGCAAGTCGTGCATTATTTGCCATCTTCTTCATTGTGTTTGCGTAAGAAGAATAGATCTTTTCCATGGGGTGGTGGTATATAGACTCTAAGGTAGTGGCGTCATATGTACCTGCCATGTTTGTGATCTTATCTTGTCTTTTTTGGAACTTATAGCTAATGGTACCTGCTTCATTGGTAAAGGATACTTCGCCAGTGTCAGGGTCTTTCTTCATCACAGGATTGTACTTCTTGTATGCTTCCTTATCTGATGGGTTATAGCTAATCTTCTTACCATCAGTAGTAGTTAGCGTGTTAAGACCTGTGTCCTTGTTGTAATTCTTCTTTACATAGTAAAGCTTGTCGTCGTCAGCTGTCTTGTATCTCAATGCTCCTTCTGGAATCGACGGATCGTAACCAGGTTTACCTTTTAAGTTAACTTGTGCTTGACCTTGTCGTTTGTCAACTCTCATCTCACCTTTAGCTCTTGAGATAATAGTTGATGCTCCACCACCATCTTGATACAAGTTCTTTAGTTCCTTAATATTGTTCTCGATCTCACTAGCTCTGTAGTCTAGCTTATGCTTTTCAGCATCGATAACAACCATTGAATGTTTAATAGCTCTAACCAAATGCTCTTCTGGTGCACCCAATAAAGTCATGTCAGTAATCAAGTTAGAAACAATACCCATTTGAGTATTGGTATTCTTCATGATTGGATACTCTTCTCCATTTCTGAAGTAATGTTTCTCGCCTTTAGAATCCTCTACGATTTCATGTGCTCCATACTTAAGCTTTGGTTCAAACGAAACTAAGTCTGGAATAGGTGCTTTAGATTGAATCCTAGATGTCTTTGTAATTGGCATACACACGACTGTGTCACCATCAAAGTCTGCACCTGATAGTTGCGCTGCTACTTTAGAATTAATACCAACAGCATCACGAATATCAGTACCTAATAACTTCTTAGCGTCTGCTTGTTTGTTATTAACTGTAAGTACTGGGATCTCAGCGATGTTAGCATGTGGATATCGAACCAAAGCTAACACTGTTCCATTCTCATACTGTGGCGCATAGATTTCATTATCCTTCAACGTATTGATAGGGATAATAACGTTTGTTGATTGTCCTGGAAATTTAGCAGCAGCCAATGTAACTGCATCTTTATCACAAGAATCAGCAAACTTATTTAAATAGAATTTCTTAATTGTTGGATTCTCTAATGACATAATCTCGTCAAACTCTTGACGTTTATTATCAATTGAGATTCCTAATTGTTGTTCTGCTAATTGTTTAGTCTGTTTGGATAAGAATTGTGAAGGTAGTACATTCTTCCATTCAGACCAGTCATCTTGAGCACGGCAAATATTAACAACACCTTGTTTTCTTTCTCCATTCTCATCGATGTAATAGTTTTGTCCGCCTTCTTTAATTAAAGTACCAAATGGATTATCAGTTCCTTTGTTTTCAGCTTTAACATCTTTAAGAGCTCCATAAATACCATCAGCTTTATGCTTATTAGAGTTGATCAAAATATCATAGCCTTCAGGAATGTTATCACTATAGACAGCAACACCTTTAATGTAATGATCATTATCCACAAGTACTCGAACTTGAGCATAAGCAGCATCACCAATTGAAATATCTTTTACATTTCTACGTATCTCGATAATTCCATCTTTATCGGCTCCACCATCTTCTACATACTTAACAAATATACGATCTGAATCCATACTAACTGGAGGTTTCAGCTTATCGAAATGTTCTCCATCATCATTAGATTTGTATTCAGTAATGGTTTTAACTTTGTCTAAATCGTAAATATCAGAGTGTTTTTTATCTGGTGAGCATAATACAGCTTGAGTGGTAAACGAATTACTATTTGTAACTTGTTCAAATCTACCTTTATAGAATTTGTATCCTTCTTGTTCAAGAGCATAGATTGCAGAATCTAATCTTGTTTGTGTGATATTTAATTCTTCAGCCACACCAACCGAAACATCAATCATTCCTTTTTCTTTTACTTGATCTCTAAGGAAATCAATAGTGCTCTTCAATTGATAAACTTTGGAATCATCATTCATGTCTAACCAACCACGAACAGTAGATTCATTAACGCCCATTTTTTGACCAATTTCAGTATTACCTAATCCTTGTTCTTTATAACGTTTAGCTTTCTCGACATTCTCTAGCTTTTGAATATAAGTGGCATACTGTAATTCTTTTTGGTATTTAGTAGTTGTCATGTCCTCTCCAAACTCATCTTTAAGATTGTTCGGTGTTGGAGTCCAACCAGCTTTCTTCAAATCATTAACACGTTGAAGGAAGTTCTTATGTCTCCATTCATCATGTTGACCTGGATTCTTTCCAGTACCATAAGAATATCTACCAGAACCAGTATGAGAATATTCTCCTGGATGGTTATGGTCTGTTCCTACGTGACACAAGTATTCACTAATAGGAAGTTTTGGAATATAAGTTGTCATTGCAATTCCTCCTTAAACTTAGCGAACTCGTTGTCGCAATATACAATTCTGTCAACTGCATTACGCAATTCTTCATATGTTGGAGCGTAAACATTAACTTCGTCGTTCTGATAAATTCTCAATTCGACAGAAATATCTTTTGGATTTACCATGTACTCCAAACAAAAAAGAGCAGCGTAAATTAATAGCTGCTCCATGTGTACTGGACCTCTTCCAGTTTTTAAATCATGAATTCTTAAAACTCCGTTATTATAACTAATAGCATCAGCCGTTCCAAAAATACTGTCTGAGTAATATAACTTAACTTCTGGATCCATTCTGAAACCAACAGCATCGTTAACGTAGTTTTGTAAGTTAATGAAAATATCATCAGCATTAATAATTGATCTTGGGATACCAGCAGCATCCATATCAACTTGGATTGACATTTTCATATACTTAGTTATTTTTACTTTAGATGAAATATATTTCTCAGCAATCGCATGAATAGATGTTCCTGCTGCAGTAATATACTCTGATACAAATTTTCTTTTTAATTGATCTTGTGAATAATCTGCTCTAAACCAAGACGGTTGGCTTGGACTAAGTGGAGCATGACGATTCTTAAGATTCGAATGATCTAGCCATTTCATTTAATATTTCCTCCTTGTTCTCAGGACAAATAAATTTTGAAAATGACATGTCATTCATTTTTTCAACATAGTAATCTTGATTTGGCTGATGATGTGCATTGAGTGATTTTTTAACTTCAAGTGTTGCCCATTTGTCATTGTGTAAAATTAACAAATCGGGAACACCTTGAATATAACTTGAATCATTCTTCAACACCATGCTACCAGGAAATCTAGTTTTGATTTCTTTAATCAAATCACTTTGAAATTTCGACTCTTTCATTTTCATCCTCCTGCAAAAATAAAAGAAGAGATTTGACAAATGGCCGATTTACCATTTTATCTCTTCTCTCCATAACAGGGCATGTTTTTTTCGCGAATGACATTTTCCAAAAAGAAAAGTGCAAAATATAAATTTAAACCTCCTGACTACAAACTTGTAACACTGTCATTTACAAATTTATTCGTCATAAAGCTAATTGTATTAAATATCAATTTTTATTGCAAATTTTAGGCTCGGGACAATTGGCCACTTTTTTTGGAGTTACTTACTTATATAAAAATTTTTTCTCCAACCGATTCCTAAAAAAAAGTGTCCTTTTGGCCAATTTGCCCAAAAATGCCCAAAAAACGCCAATTTGCGCCAACAGGGTACCCTTTTTTTCGGGACACTTTTTTTTTCAAAGTGGCCAATTGGCCACTTTTTTTGGCCAATTTACACTTTTTTCGAATTTTCTCTCTCAAAAAATCTCTCGGGACAGTTTTAAAAGTGGCCAATTTACAAAAGTGTCCGCAAAAGTGTCCCGAAAACGCTCAGACCCGGTTGACGCAAATTTTCTGTTAAAACAGATCTTTATCCTCAAAATATAATGGTTTTGCACTACCTTCTCTCATCCCACAAGCAAGACATTCATCACAAGGATCCTTGTTTTCATCCTGTTCTGAATACTTACAACGCTCGCAATACCAGTCAAATTCCACTTCTTTTAATTGATTATCTAAGTTCATAAATATAATTCCTCCTTCAATTTCAAAAAGAAAAGAGAGAAATTAATCCCTCAATTCTAACCATGTAATTCAAATTCTTCTATAGTTGTAAATACTAACGATACACAAACACCATCAACAACATATTGCGAACATGTGGTAATGATAGCATTATCTTCTAAATATTTTTCATACTCTTGAAATTTTTCAAAATCAATATGAACTTTAGTTTTAGGATTTCCATAAGCACTTTTTATAAAATCCTTAGCTCCTTCATACGATTTAAAAATCCCAATCGGACGATTATTATAATAATGATTTTCATAACGTTCCGAATTGTTTACGTGTTCGTAATGTTCTCTAACAACATATACTTTCATAATTTTCACCTCCATATAAGAAGTAAAAATATCCGCTAACTTCTCTCCCCAAAACTAATAGCACTAATCTTCTCTTCTCCAGGAAGTCGCATAACTTTCAATTTATCAGCAGCAAAGTCTCTAGCTCCCTGTTCAGTTGCAAAGTCAAACGTTTCTAAATATCCATTAGAATACAAAATAGTAATAAAATAACTTGAATCTAAGTTCATAATTTTCTCCTTTCAAATAAAAAGAAAAGAGTACTAATTAAAGTACCCTATCTGAATAAATCCCAATGATTAGCAATGTCATATTTATATCGATCTTGATTATTCATATTTTGTGCAATATCACTTAGAGAAGTTATTTCATCCTTAACGTCAACAAATAATCCTCTACCGGTATCATAGTCATCGTATTTATCAATCCCTTCGTCAAGAGTCTCCGATAAATCGAACAATTTATTTCCATTTGTCATTTCATCAACTGTCCATTTTTTCAATTCCTCTTTTTGTTTTGACAAATATCTAATGAGTGTATCCATAGATTCAATTAGACGTTCTCTCCCTTCCTCTAAGTCAATTTCCTCATATAAATAAAGTTTGACCTCATTTTCGATTTTGACATTTTCAATTTTCATGGTTTTATACCTCCTATTTCATATAAGAGTTAAAAATATAAGCGCAAAAAGAAAAGAGACCTAAACATAAGCCTCTAATCTACTTAAAATTGTAAAATATTTATCTAGTTCGTTTTCATCTTCGGTATTTCTTGCACAATACGAAACCAAATTTCCAGCAATAATTTCTATCCATTGTCCTATTTCTTCATCATAAGTAATGTTTTTCTCGTTCATATCGTGGATTAACGATTTCAATAATGATAATGCAATATCCAATTCATCTAAACGCTTTTTCATAAATATAACCTCCTATTTCATATAAGAGTTAAAATTTCTAGCGACCAAAATATCACATATTAATTCTCTGACCACAGAACATACAGAACTTAACTTTTTGTCCTTGCCAGAAGCGCGTCGAGTTTCCACATTGAGGACAAGTCAATTCAAAAGCCTTGATCTTTCTCAACTTCTTAGAATATCCATCAACTTTTGTAATAGCCGTAGGATTCATAGGAAGGCGATAATAGATCAATCCTCGCAATAGATTAAGATCTTTCTCACAAATATCATAATTGTCTCCTACGCAAGTTATGACGTGTTTAAGAGCATCGTCCAAAGTTGCAAAATTATCATCAACCTCAAACATACTTCTTCCACGAGCGGCTAAATTCCATTCAATATCACCTTCAAGATCTAATTCTAGTTCTTTCTCACCACTCCATTTAGTCTCTTCACCTTCAGTAATACTAACTCCGCCTTTATTCAATCTGTCAAAGGCTTCAGTTAACTGTTTTAAATCATCATTTGTCATTCCCATAATCCGAACACCTCTTATCAATATCATTAACATGGTTAGCTAACGTATTATGCTTCTCAATAATCTCTCTTAAATATTTATTATGAGTGTCGAGAATATCAATCATCTCATCAGAACGTTCTTCTAACCAATGGCAATATTTAACCAATATCCAATTCCATGCACAAATTAATAGAATACATATTATTAACCAGAATTCTCGATCCATCAAATATCTCCTTTTTCTCTAATAAGACTTCT
>CALEHV010000028.1 GCA_937876465.1 uncultured Bacillota bacterium
GCTTTTGTACGTTACTCATTTTTGGTAAATGGCAAACTAGGATAGAAATGATACAGTGACACTTTTTTTGACAAATGACACTTTTTTAATCGCGTGACACCAAGTAAACCAAAACATGTTTTTACTCCATTATTTATCTTGGTTTAAGGACTATGGAATAATCACCATGAGAACGCCCAGATCCTGTTGTTACCGAATAAGGCATATATCCAAGAACTTTAATAATGTTGTTTTGCATGAAGAAAAATGCAGAATATGGTTCGTCATAAATATCTTTACCATTAAATATAATAGACTGAAGTCTTAAACTACCATCAATACAGTTTTTAATTCTTTCAATCGATATCTCTTTAATGTTTTTACAAATCTCTAGGGATGTTGTTAATGAATTCTCAGTAATCCGATCTGTTCCAAAATAATCCTGCAAATCTTCTATACTAGTGTGCCATCCTTCCAGCAAAGGAATATTAAAATGTAATTCACTACTATTCTTGCAAAAAATTGAGGCTCCATAACCTAATTCAAAACATCCAAATAATTCATTAAAACTATTAGGAGTTAATTTAATCAGTGTGTAATTTTCAGAATTATCCCTCTTAATAGATATTCCTGATCTTTCCACGCAATTATAATATTCATCATATCCATTTAGAATATCTTCATCTAAATAATAGTTATTTTCTTCGAGCAAGTCGTATAGTCTAGAGTCCACTATTTCTATTGCATAAGCATCAGCTCTTGTATTAACTTTTTGGTTGGAAAGTTTAGACAATTGTTTTGTGGTTACTCTAATTAAAAGAACATTCTCTGGACTCTTATTAATTGATCTCAAATAATCTTTAAAAACCAAGGAACTTGGATCTCTATTAAAGGATATGACACTAGCTTTTTCACTCAAATCGCCTTCATAAGTACCACATCTAACATAATCTTCACGTCTACTAGTTATGTCAATCAGAGCTTCTTCTAAATCGCCCCATTTAACTTGCATTTGATGTCTCTTGAATTCTGCTTCAGCTTTTCTTTCTAAATTCTTATTCCAGGCTTGGTAAGTCAATGGCCCAAAAGAGACACAATTTCTATCTACAACATAAGATTCTACATATTTCAATATTTCATCCTTAGATGCCCAAACACCATTTCTAACGCTTCCGTGGTAAACAAAATCAGCTTCAGGTGCATCTGGATAATTTCCTTTAAAAATGCAACGTCTTACTATCTTTTTAAGAAGATTAAGACTATTGAAATGAGTATTAATTCTTTCCACTAAATCAGGGTGTTTTTTAGCATAAGTTCTAGCGTTTTCACGTACTAAACCGGTATTGTCGATTGTCCCGTCAGACCAATGATATTCTTTTAAATCATTAATAATTTCTGCAGGAACACCTTCACTACGACAAAAATCGAGGAAAGAATCAAAACTTTCTTGATGGAGACTATTGCCTGTTCCCATTTTAACGCTTACATAAGCTCCATTTGGTATACCATCAACAGTAACATAAAAATCAGGTTTCATTCTTTGAGGAATAGTTGTAGCATGAACCCATTTCCCATGAAGACTATATCCCCTAAACACATCGTCAAGGAAATGTCTTAAGTTAGCGTTTATGTTGTCATATAAACGAGAATTTAAGGCATCTCTTATTTCTTTTTCGTTGGCAAAACCAGCGCTATTATCACCTATTATTCTCATTATTTTCGTCCTCCAAACAATTTAAAAGTTGCTTTGCTAAAAGAGTTAAAACAGAAACGCATACTGAATTACCAATTTGTTTATAAGTATGTGAGCCTGGAATGAATTTATAATTTCTTGGGAATCCCATAATTTTTAGGCATTCCGTTTCGGTTAATCGGCGTTTTTGAGAAACAACAACCGGAACATTGTTGCCACCAGTACCCATTTTCGCAGTTAGGCAAGGTGAAATTCCTTTTGTAGCAAATTGACATCTAGAAGGTCTAATTTCATAAGCCAAAGTGCAGGAATCTATCACAATATTCTTTTGAGCAACAAACTTCTCGATATTTTTCATGCAAACATCAGAACTCATGTATTCAGGGTCATCAATATTTTCAATTATATTTTTTAACTTTTTGGTTAATGTGATTTTTTCTGGAAAATCAATTGTTTTGCCGTTCAAAATATCATTTCTGACACCAAGGCAATACCATCTTTCTCGATTTTGAGGAACTCCGTAATCCTTCGCATTAAGGACATCGTACTTTATTGAATAACCCAATTCTTTCAATGTTTTCGTAATAACATCTAAAGTTTGCCCATTTTTGTGATTTGTAATGCCCTTAACATTCTCAAGAAAAAAAGCCTTAGGTTGTTTTTCTTTTAAAATTCTAGCTACATCAAAAAATAAAGTACCACGAGTATCTTCAAAGCCCAATCTTTTTCCTGCTATAGAAAATGGCTGACAAGGAAATCCTGCGCAAAGCACATCAAAATCAGGGATATCAGAAGATTTTACTTTAGTTATATCGCTTTTTGGATTTTCTCCAAAATTTAATTCATAAGTTTTACATGCATATTCATCAATGTCTGAACTAAAAACACATTGGCATCCCCAATGCTCGAAGGCGAGTCGAAAACCACCCATGCCACAAAATAAATCTATAAATTTAATCTTTTCCATGTTCTAAGTTCTCAAAAATTTGTTCAGCAATTGCTTTTCCCAGCAAAGGTGGAACAGCATTTGCCAATTGTTGATGTTGATCAGAATTACTACCGGTAAAAACAAAGTCATCATCAAAAGATTGTAGTCTAGCAACTTCTCTCACTGTTAAGATTCTGTTGCGATAAGGATGAATAATCATTGCTTTTGCAGCATGTTTAATAGTTACAGAAGGTTTGTTGGGATCAAGTCTTTTGTATGCGTTACTATGAGTTCCACCACCAGTTCCTAATTCTAGTGGAATGTCTTTCCAGTTTCCTCCTTGAGGTATATAAGACATTCTTTTTGTTACCAAAGCATTTGATTGTCTTCTTTCATGATTAAATATTGTATTAGAAGAACCCTTCATAAGTTTTTGGTATTTTGTAGATGGTTCGAAATACACATCACCATCAGGATCAACGTTTCCTAAGGCATCACCTACAGTGATGTAATCTTTAACATTGTAAACAGGTTTTGGATACTCGAGTGGGTAATTCTTTGAAATTAAGAAAACGACCCTTTTGCGAGCTTGAGGTACACCGTATTCTGCAGCATTTAAAACTTTATAAGCTACATTATAGCCGAGAGCATTAAATTCTTCTTTAATTAGAGTTTTAATGTCTTGTCCTTGGTCATTTGTCATTGACAATAAACCAACAACATTTTCAATTACGACATATTTTGGTTGAACTACGGAAGTTATTCTAACAACTTCTTTAAATAAGGAGTTTCTTTTATCGTTTTTTTGGCGCTTGCCAGACATACTGAATCCTTGACACGGTGGACCAGCTATAATAACATCGGCTACTCCTTTATAAGAATCCCAGAAATGTTCATCCATTTGAGTCAAATCTTCATTTATTAATAAAGTCTTTTTATGATTTGTTTTAAATGTTGATAAAGCAACATCCCAAATATCAGCTCCAGCAACAACCTCGAATTTGTTGGTCATTTCAAAGCCATAAGAAAAACCACCAATTCCACAAAACAAATCGATAACTTTAATCTTTTTACTCATAACCAACAATCCTTTCTTTAATATTATACATATGTATGATTATAAAATCCGCTAATTTTTAAGATATCAAACCAATAATTATTTATTTTGAAGCTATTGCTATTATCTTATCGATTGAAATATCGAATAATTTCGAATATTTATACACAAGATCTAATGATGGTAATCTATTTCCGTTTTCAACTAAATGAATCGTTTTTCTATTAACATTGAATGCATTTGCTAAGTCAGACATAGTTTTACCTCCTTGAGTTCTTAATGCTTTTAAGACAATTCCTATTTGGCATGAATCCAAATCATTTATAAGCTTAGTTTTAAAAAATACTCTACACCACTTTTCAAAAGCTGATTTTACATAATTTGTTTTGACTTGATTGTGTGACTTTGTCCATTCATCTAAAGAGTAAATTTCTTCTTTCGTAAGTGAGTTTTTAAATTCGTTATCCAGTTCAATAATTTTTAAACAATATGAATATTCCTCAAATGATAATAAATACGGTCTTTCAATATTGGCCTTGAAAAAAGGCAGATAATAAACGAGATATTTTTTAAAAATACGATAATCTTCTTTAAGAGTGCATATGAACTTTGATTCCATAAATACCTATTGCGTTATTAGATATATTCATCGAATCTAAGATTTTAGCAAGTTCATAATAAGAAGATGCATTATAAATATCCTTAACTCTAATCAAAAAAGTTTCATCATTATTATAATTTGAGAGAAGTTTATTCAATCTTTCTAAATAGCAAGGAATCTTTTCAGCATCTTTTGGTCCACCAGAATCAATCAGTTCCATAGCTAAATTTAAGTAATATCCATGGCTAATCTTATCAAACCAAGAATTAGATTCTAAAACTTGAACATTTCCGATTTTCTTATTTCCTTTTGATAAGTTACTTTTGATAATTTTATTAGTCGGACATTCAGTGATATACCCTTCAAGATACAAAAGATAATCTCCGACTGGTATACCTTTTTCATCTGATAGATAATGCCTAATCACTCGTTCTTCATCACTTAAATCTGATTCTCCTATTGCATAAACACCCTTCGAAATTTGTCTTAGCAATCCCGAATCAATAAGCCTTGTGACAATTTTTCTTAAATTAACATGAGGAATATCTTGAAAATTCTTATTAGCTAAGTAATTAAGATCAAAGATATCACCAATATTATTTAAACAATAATTTCTGACTAATTCCGTATCACTTATTCTTCTCATAAATATATGATACACAAAAAGTGTGACATTGTCACGTTTTATCGTTAAATATTTCTTATAGTCTATATCAAAGATATAGTTAATAAAAAAGACATCCTGATGTTACCAGAATGTCACATTTTTCACGTTGGCAGGGGTGATAGGAATCGAACCCACGTTAGCGGTTTTGGAGACCGTTGTACT
>CALEHV010000029.1 GCA_937876465.1 uncultured Bacillota bacterium
AGTAGGAATCTCCCATCTTCAAAACAATTAATTGTTTAAGTGGGAGTAGTTCAATAACATAATGACTTTGTCAGGGTTTGCGTTCTCTTCTCTTTTTATAGCTATTAAACTGATTCCTATTGGAAATCTAGTAGTTAGCTTCTCAGTTCCTTCATATACCATCTTTGGTGTACGGATCTTATTAGGCGCATTATTCTTCTTGTGCAGGATGGTAATAAAAAAAGATGAGGCGTAAGAGGAGACACCTCCATCTCCTGAAGAATAAGAAATAGTGGATTAACTTATTGCTAGTCCACTTTTTTGTTGTAAATAACATATATTAAGTTAGAATAGATTATATCTATGGGAGTTAAAATAGAATCTGTTTATAAACTTGAGCCTTCTTGTATGGATTTTATTTGGGGTGGAACCAAATTAATTTCTTGGGGCAAAAAGATTAATAGCGATGTTTTAGCTGAAGCTTGGGAACTTTCTTATAGAAACGATTATTGTTCCTTAATTGCATCTGGAATTAACAAAGGTAAACGTTTAATTGATGTTTTGCCTAAAGAAGAACTTGGATCTAATGTAACCAAATTCGAATTTTTCCCTATGCTTGTTAAACTTCTTGATCCTTCTAAAGATCTTTCAGTTCAAGTTCACCCAAATGATGCATACGCTTTAAAACACGAAAATTGTTATGGAAAAACAGAGATGTGGTATGTTGTTGAAGCCAAAGAAGATGCAGGCTTCTATGTAGGATTTAAGAACGATGTAACAAAAGAAGAAATTGTTCAAAGAATCAAAGATAACTCATTAACTGAAGCAATGAATTTTGTCACAGTTAAACCTGGAGATTGTTATATGGTTCCTTCAGGAACAGTTCACACAATTTGCAAAGACGTTATTATCTTAGAAGTTCAACAAAATAGCACAATTACATATCGTTTATACGACTATGGTCGTCTTGGAAAAGATGGAAAACCAAGAGAATTACATGTTGATAAAGCATTGGATGTTCTTAATTTAAATAAATACGAAAAACCAGAATTCAAAGGAGACTTACTCGGCAAATGCAAGTACTTCTCTTCATATAAATACGATTTTGATGGCGAAATGGAGATTTTTACAGATTTAAAATCGTTTAAAACTTTCACTATTGTTGATGGAAATGGCAGTGTTGAAGGCATTCCTTTTAAAAAGGGCGATACTTTCATAATGCCTATCAACAAAAAATGTGTAGTTAAAGGCAAAGGAAGATTAGTTCTTTCCCTAGTGGAATAGTATGAATATTTTTAAAAGAGCAGGAATAAGAATATTCCAAGGATGCATGTATATTGCAACCTTCTTTTTAAATTTTAGAGAACCTAAATTGGTTAAAGGAATTGATTCTTTAAGCAATGCTTACGACATATTAAAAGAGAAGAATATTAATGATGTTTTAATTGTTACTGATCAAGGTATAGCAAAACTAGGATTAATTGATGATTTAGTAGCCTCGTTGAAAGAAAAAGGTGTTAAAGTCACAGTGTATTCTGAAGTAGTTGCAAATCCTACAATTGAAAACGTTGAAAACGGATTAAAAGTTTATAAAGAGAATGACCATCACGCAATTATTGCGGTTGGTGGTGGATCTGCAATGGACTGCGCAAAAATGATTGGTGCACGTAGTTCAAACCCGAAGAAATCTGTTCAAAAGATGAAAGGCGTTTTGACCGTGCCACATAAACTTCCATTATTTATTGCTGTTCCAACGACAGCAGGTACCGGTAGTGAATGTACTTTGGCTGCAGTTATTGTAGACGAAAAGACAAGACACAAATATCCAATTGAGGATCCACATTTGATTCCTCAATACGCAATTTTAGATCCTTCACTATTAGTAGGTCTTCCAGGACACATAACAAGTACAACTGGCATGGATGCTTTAACTCATGCAGTTGAAGCCTTTATAGGCCGTGAAAATACTAGAAAAACAAAACGTTATGCTAAACGTGCTGTCCAACTAATATTTGAAAACTTAGAAAAGTCTTATAACGATCCAAAGAATCTAGAACTTAGAAATAACATGCAAGAAGCAGCATATTGCGGTGGAATAGCTTTTACTAGAGCGTATGTTGGTAGTGTTCATGCTACAGCCCACGCTTTAGGTGGAAAATACAATGTCCCACATGGTTTAGCGAATGCGGTTATTCTTCCAATGGTCTTACGTAGATTTGGAAAGAAAGCTTTTAAGAAGTTAGCTTTGCTAAGTGACTTAGTTTTTAAGGATAACGAAGGTCTTACCAATGAACAAAAGGCTAATAAGTTTATTGACGAAATTGATGCGATGAATAAACGCATGAATATAACAAATTCCTTTGGCAATTTAATTAAAGAAGACGATATTTCTGAATTGGTTGAACATGCATATAAAGAAGCAATTCCTTTATACCCAACTCCAATTCTTTTAGATAAGAAAGATTACAAAGACTTCTTTAAGAAATTAATGGAGAACAAATGAATTTACGGAATTAATTTACGACACACACGATAAACCAAAATTTAAAGACATTATTCTTTTTTCAATCCAACAAATTTTGGCTATCTTAACCGCAACAATTATTTTCCCAAAGGTTTTAGGCTTAACAATTGAAATTCCTGCAGCAATTTTAGGTGCTGGTGTTGGAACATTGACTTATGTACTTGTTACTAAGAGGAAAAGTCCAGTCTTACTATCGAGTGCATTCTCTATGTTGCCTCCAATGATGACAGCTACATTATTTGGTTATCTTGGAATTATTGTTGGAGCTTTATTTGGTGCATTAGTTTACATTATTTTTTCAATCATTATTCATTTTGTTGGTACTAAATGGATTGAAGTAATTATGCCGACTGCTGTTATTGGTCCTGTTGTTGTCTTAATCGGTTTATCTTTAGCAAAGAATATTATTCCTCAAATGGTATTTTCAAGCGATCCATCTGTAGGTGGATTTAATGCAATTGCATTACTTGTTGCGGTTATTACATTCTTTACAGTTATGTTTTTTGCAATGCAAACCAAATTTAAAGCATTAAAAGGGATTCCTTTTGTTATGGGTGTTTTAGTTGGTTTGACTTTAGCTATTGGATTTACTGCAATTGGATATGCAACAAAAGTCAACTATCTTAAGTTAATTAATGTTGATGAATTTGTTAGTTACTTCTTCAAAGATGGTAACTTCAAAGGTTTAACAGCATTTTTAGATTTTCCAAGAACCACTCTGTTTGGTGGAATTCAAGAAATTATTAATCATGATGTTTCAGATGAAATAAAAGCCTTAATTCCTAATGCTGAATTTATTACACCTTTAGGTGTATTAGAAGTCGCAATTGCATTTATTCCTATTGCTTTTATTACAGTAAGCGAACATATCGCAGATCACAAAAATCTTGGTTATATCATTAACAAAGACCTTTTAAGAGACCCAGGTTTATCAAGAACATTAATGGGTGATGGACTTGGTTCAATTACCGGAACTTTATTTGGAATTTCTCCAAACACAACATATGGAGAATCGATTGCTTGTGTTGCCACAACTGGTAATGCATCAATTATTACAATTATTGGTGCAGCGATTGGTTGTATATTGATAAGCTTTGTTGTTCCTATTACTGCAACTGTTGTTGCTATTCCAAATTGCGTTTTGGGTGGTGTAGTTATTGTTCTTTACGGCTTTGTTTCTTTGTCGGGTTTGAAAATGATTCAGCAAATTGATTTAGATCGAAAGTTGAACTTCTACACAATGATTATTATTTTAATTGTTGGCGTTAGCGGAATTGTTATTTCAATCCCTTACACAACAAGTGATAAGCAAGAATATATTCAAATTACCGCATTAGCTATTGCCTTCATACTTGGAGTTTTAACATATCAATTTGGACGATTGGTTGAGAAAAGATTTCCTCAAGATAACAAATAACATAATTAAATAAGTTCAAATTTTTTTGCATTTAAATATTTCGCGTGTATAATGAGTGCAAATATTTTTAAATACTAACGAAAGGAAAATACTTATGAAGAAAAGTACTAAAATTGCCGCTCTTGCATTAGGTGCATTCTTACTTGCAGCACCTTTAGCATCTTGTAGCGGTCAAGGTGGTTCATCAACAACTTCACAAAGTTCTTCAAGCAGTTCAAGTTCTTCATCAACTTCAACACCAGTAGTTGATAAATGGACAGCAGCTCAAGAAAACGTAATGAAGCAACATCTCGATGGATATGTTCTTCCATTTATTGAAGAAGGTACAGTTGAATGGGATTCAGAATATGAATGCGTTTCATTTAACAGTAAGGCAAAAACCACACAATCTAAAATCGATAGCTATGCTACTAAGTTAGCTGGCGAAGGATTCTCGTGTGAAAAAGATGTTGATGATGACCATGTTTGTAGAAAGGTTCTCCCATCTGGAAAAGTTGTAATTGTTAGCATGTATGTTGGAACCGGAGACATTTTCTGGTTAGATGCATACTTAACTGATGCACCTGCATTAGACTGGGACAGTGATCAAATCGCCGCTATTGAAAGTTTTACAGAGGAAGGGTTTGAACTTCCATATTTACCACTTGCAGGTGACTGGTATGCAATTTCACAAGAAGGCTATCTTTATGTCGGATCAAATCAAATTGTTTCTACAAAAGATCTTGAAAGATATGTAGCTTTATTAGAAGTTGATGGCTATTCAATGGATGTCGATGATTATGGCGATCCTCTTGGAACAAAAGTTCTCGACTCTGGCGCAATGGTTACTGTTAATTGCTATATTGGCTATAGCTACGGTCTTGTTGTGGATGTTTCTTATACAAGAGCTGTAACTGAATGGCCTGCAGAAGAAATTAAACAATTCTTAGGCGACAAAGTCACTACAGTTGTCCCTGCATTTACTTGGGATAGTTATTTACTTCCAAGTTCATCATCCTCGTTCTATATTCAAATGATTGATGAAGTTGAAGAAGGAACAAAAACTGCAGAACAATGTATCGCTGAAACAGTTGATGTTTATAAAGCAACATTAGAAGGCACAAATTGGTTAATCGATGATTCAAAATATTCATCAATTGGCGTTTACCTTGCTTTAGATATTAATGAATCAGTTATGGTTCAATTCGGTTGGTCTAGTGGAGTATTTGCTATTTCAATCAGAAATTACGTAAATCCATATTTAGTAGTTGCAGATTGGGCAGGAGTTCAATTACGTGCAGGATCAGCTTTAGCTGCAGGTTCTCCAGAACTTCCAGATTTGTCATCATTTGGTTCAACAAAAGCTTGCTACCAAGACACAACAGAAAAAACATTTGAAATTAGATTAAGCAATGAAACTGCATTCGATTTAAGTGTGGTTAATGATGCATTTACTAGTGCAGGTTATGAACTTGACGATTCTAATTTAGCAGAACAAGGCTACATGATTGCTAATAAAGCAACAGCAGATGCTGCTCTCGAAGTTATCTATTATGTATATGACGATGTTCCAGCAGAATGGCCACATTATTTGTATTTGAGTTGCTATAACGTTGCAGCTCCAGGTGATTTTGATTGGATTACTGGAACTGAACTCGTTTCAAATTCTGCTACAGCAGTTGTTTGGAAATCAGGAAAAGCAACGATTACTCTTGGACAAGGCGAAAGCTCAACTCCAGCAAATAACTACGTTGGTGGTTTAGCAGGACGTACTGAAACAAGAGCATATGCAAAGAATACAATTACAGTTGCAGTCGAAGAAGGTTATAAGATTAATTCAATTACTCTTAAAACCAAGAGTTTGACAACTATGCCAGATAAGATGCCAACAACAATTGCAGGATGCACAGTTACATTTGATTCGGCAAATAAATCAATTGTTATCACAGCAAATGAACAATTAAGTTCAATTTCATTTACATTAGGTGGAACAAGCGGAAACATTGCATTTGTTGGTGCTCATGTCTCATATTCAGCTATTTAAATAGTAAAAATAAATAGATGGTTAGGCTTTGCCTAACCTTTTTCTTTATGGTAAAAATATGTCCTATTACAATTGTATGCACAAATAAATAAGTAAATTATTCATAATTCACTTCTCTGGGTATATAATCATTTTATGAGCATTTTAGAGATATTGATTAAAACATTAGAAAGTTCCTTTACAGGCTTAATATTATGTATCTCTCTTTTTGTTTTCCTTTTAATTGACAAATCTTTCGATAAAAAAATAAATAATTATTTTATTATTGGTATTGTCGCAATATTCTTACTTATTTTATCTGATGCAGGAACTTATATTTGTGCAAATTTTCCTTACGTAGATAAAGACAATTTTAGTTATCTCATTATGGGTCGCAACATATCCTCTTTCTTTGTGTATTCGTTACGTCCATTGGTGGTTTATTGCTTTGCCTGCATTATTGATAAAAAGAGATTTGCAAGAAAAGAAAAAATTGCTCCTATATTACTACTTTTAAGTAGTGTTAATAATTTTGTTTCAATGTTCTCTGGTCATATTTTTAAATTTGGATTAAACGAAACAAAGAATGCAGTTGTTTATTATAGTGGACCAGTTCATTGGATTCCAATTGCTGTTTTGATTATTTATGCAATATATTTTTGCTTTGTTCTTATTTCGTCTTATAAACGACAAAATCTCGGATTTATTATCTTGGCGTGGATAGGTATTTTTCTTGCAACAGGTTTAGGATTATTAGAGATGCTTATGCCTAATAGCATAGTTAATTTCCTATTTAATTCATATTTGGCTGTTATGCTTGTCATGTTTTATATTTATTTGCATGTTGAAAATTATAAACGAGACGCTCTTACAGGTTTATATACAAGAAAACAGATGTATAACTTTTTTGAATCTCACAAGAAAAATGAAATGCAAATCATTCTTCTTGACATAAACAATCTCAAGATGATGAATGATACAAAAGGCCACGAATACGGTGATAAAGCTATTATTAAAGTTGCCAACAGTATTCGTGATTGCGCTGATAAGAAAACACAAGTTTATCGTATAGGAGGAGATGAATTTGTTATAATTTCACTTAATTCCATTGAACAGGTTGATGAATTATGTAATAAACTTGAGGCAAAATTGAATATGACTGATATTGCAGTTGCATATGGTAGAAGTATATATCATCCAGGGGAAACATTTGGAAAAGCCTGTGCTAGAGCAGATGTTTGCATGTATGATTCAAAAACGGCTTCTAAAATTAAAGAAAATTCTAATTAACGTAAAATATTTATATTAAATAAGGAGAAAAAATGAGTAGAGCAGACGATATTTTTATAAATAATATGAATGAAATCCTTAAAAACGGATTTTCCGATAAAGATCTTCAAGTTAGACCTAAATGGAGTGATGGCACTCCTGCACATACAATTAAGAAATTCGGTATAGTTAATGAATACAACTTACAAGAAGAATTTCCTATTTTAACCATTAGAAGAACTGCATTTAAATCATGCATTGATGAAATTCTTTGGATTTGGCAAAAGAAATCCAATAACATTCATGATTTGAATTCACATATTTGGGATCAATGGGCAGATGAAAATGGCTCAATAGGTAAAGCCTATGGCTATCAATTAGGAGTTAAGCATCATTACAAAGAAGGTGACATGGATCAAGTCGATAGAGTTCTTTATGATTTAAAGCACAATCCTGCTTCAAGAAGAATTATGACAAACATCTATAACTTTCAAGACCTTCACGAAATGAACTTATATCCTTGTGCATATTCAATGACTTTTAACGTTACAGGCGATACTTTAAACGGTATTCTTAATCAAAGAAGTAATGATATGTTAACTGCAAATAACTGGAATGTTGTTCAATATTCAATTCTTTTAATTATGTTTGCTCAAGTTTCTGGTTTGAAACCAGGTAAGTTAATTCACGTTATTGCTGATGCACATATTTACGATAGACACGTTGAAATGGTTAAAGATGTTATTTCTCAACCAAGATTAAAAGCTCCAAAACTTTGGGTTAATCCTGAAGTTAAAAACTTCTATGATTTTAAAGTAGAAGATTTCAAACTTATTGATTACGAATGTAATAAAAAGAAATACGATATACCGGTGGCAGAATAATGAAAGCGATACTTCACGTTGATAAACAATGGGGAATAGGCAAGAAAAACGGCCTAATGTTTTCTATTCCAGCAGATATGGCATTCTTTAGAAAAACTACTTTTAATAAAGTAGTTGTTATGGGAAGTAATACTTTATTATCTTTCCCAAATTCTAAACCTCTTCCTAAACGTACTAACATTGTTCTTTGGCCTAATGGTCCAAAGAGAGATGATTGCATCATTGTTGAGTCCTTAGAGGCTTTATTTGAAGAAATTAAAAAATATTCTCCTGATGATGTTTATGTAATTGGTGGAGCAATGATGTATAAAACAATGCTTCCATATTGCTCAGAAGTATTGCTTACTAAAGTAGATGCAATTGGTGGAGCTGACGTATTCTTCCCAAATCTTGATGAAATGCCAGAGTGGGAAGTCGCTTTTGAAAGCGAACCAGAAGAAACAAACGGAATAATGATAAAATTCCTAACTTATAGAAACAAAAATATTAAAAATATTTAAAATATAAACGTTATGGATAAGACTATTAGAAAGATGGCTGGAATCGCATGCTTGATTGCGATGATTATAATCTTACAATTTATTGGAAACGCCATTACATTACCTGGCGGTCTTTCAATTAACTTATCTTTAATTCCAATTATTGTAGGCGCCATTATTTATGGTCCTTGGGCAGGATTATTACTTGGATTAGTATGCGGAGGCATAATTTGCGCTTCTCCAACGACCCAATTTTTCATGTCGACTAATGCTTGGGCAACCATAGTCATTTGTTTAGTTAAAACTGGCGTTGCTGGATTAGTTGCTGGATTATTCTCCATCTGGTTGAAAAACAAACCAAAAGCTATGCTTATTGTTTGTTCAATAATTGTTCCAATTATTAATACAGGTTTATTTGTTGGTGGAGTTTATTTGTTTTTCAATGGTTATGACGGCTTTGTGAATACAGTTATCACAATTGTATTGTTATTTAATTTCTTGATTGAATTAGGTTTGGACTTATTATTATCTCCAGCTATTTATTACGTTATTAACGTCGTCAAAACAAAAATATTAAAACAAGAATAATTATTTCTTGTTGTTATTTAGCAAATATACTTTATAATTAAAGTGTATTTTATTGAGGTGTTTACATGAAAGAATTACTCAAAAAGTTAAACAATTTCCGTTTATCATCATTGATTATGGCTATTGTTGGCGTTTTTGGTTCACTTATTGGAGTCGGACTATTATTCGCTTTCTCCTTCAGCCACGTTGCTCGTGAAGCAGGAATGAGAAAATCATCAATGACAACTATTGCCTTCTGGGATAATAGAGTTGCCGGTATGGTCTTTTTCATTGCAGCATTAGTTGCTATCATTCTTGGTATCGTTGTAGCTTACTTAGCAATGGCATACATCTTGCCAAGACAAAAGCTCGAACCAAAAAGATCATTCGGCTGGATTCTTCTTGCAGAAAATGTTGTCTTAGTAATTGACTTAGTCTTAATCTTTGTATTATTAAATACAGAAGAGACAGTTATTCCAGCAGTCTGGGCTATCTTAGCTGCATTAATTGTCTTATCATTTGGTTTCTCAGCATTATGGGTTTATCCAAATCTTAAATGCCGTTATTACACACCAGAAATTGTTAAGAAGAAATAACAAAACATTAAACTGAACAAGTCCTCGAAAGAGGGCTTTTTTAGTGCTCTTTTTTCTATCGATAGTAAAAATTGTACTTGCAGGTTTAAAAGAGGCTTAAATACGCCCGTTATAGCTCGTGTAAAATAATATTAAATAATATGGACATTATATTCATATAACGTAAAAGATTTTGAGTAGAAAAAAACTTCCTTTTAGGAAGTATTTTTCAAATTGGTTTGTTATTCTTTTGAAACGAATTCGATAACTGAAATGATTAATGAGAATCCGCCAGCAATGAATAATAATGTTGCCATTCCGATTAAACCAGGTTGAAGTGTAACTGGAGTTGCACCATTAATGAAGCCTGGAGTCATTAATGCAAAGACGCCAGCAGCGATTAATAATGCACCAGCTAATAATGCTGTGAATTTTCTGATTTTTGGAAGGAATACAACAAGAAGCATGAATGCACCAACACAGAGAAGGAAGAATCCAACGATTGCCATGACATTGTTGTTTGTGTTCCAAACTTGTTCATAGTAGCAACCAATATTTGAATCTCCAGCGCCGTGAGCAGCAGATAATCCTGCTAAACCGAATGCGATACCGACGAGAACCATTGAAATGATATTAATAATTGGTGATAAGAATTTACGCATAAATTACTCCTTAATATACGAAAAAGATTATATAGACCGACAATGTTAAATGCAAGTGTGGAATCACATAAGTGATAATCGTAAGTAAAATATTCTTTGCATATGCAACAAAAAATGATATATTTATTTTGCTCTAGTTTATCTAGAGACTCTGAAAAGAGTGCCTTCGCGGGCACTCTTTATTCTTTGTTAGGAGGCTTATATGGGCATTGAAAACGAAGTATTAAACCTTATCGAAAAGCCAATAAATGACTTAGGATACATAAACGTATCGGTCTCATTTACAAGCGAAGCTGGCTCAAGATACTTACGTGTCTTAATCGATAAGGATGATGTTGTCTCATTAGATGACATTGTTAAAGTCAACGACCTTATCTCACCAATCATTGATAAGGCTGATCTTATCCAAGGAGCATACATTCTTGATGTATCATCCTATGGGGCAGAAAAGAAGATTGATATAACAAAGTTGGACAAATACGTCGGTAAGTACGTCAATGTCCACTTAAGCCACCCTTACAAAGGTGAAAATTACTTAGAAGGAACACTTAAAAGTGTTAATGAAGGAAAAGTAATTATCTCATTCAGAGAAAAAACTCGTCTTATCAAAGCTGAAGTTAGCGAGTCAGATATTGATAAGGCAAGATTAGCTATCAAATTTTAATTAAAAGGAGAAATTAAAATGAAAGTTGAAAATTTCTATAGCGTTCTCGATGAATTAGCCTCATCAAAAAACGTTTCTAGAGATGTTATCGTCGAAGCTCTCACAAAAAGCTTAAGAAAAGCATACATTCAATATGTTGAAGCTGAAGATGATACCCAAGTCCGTGCTGAAATTACAGAAAACAGCCTCGACTTATTTGTCGTTAAAGAGGTTATTGAACCAGTTTGTGTTGAAGACCTCGAAATTTCTGTTGCAGATGCTAAAAAATACAAGAAAAATGCAAAAATCGGTGATCAAATCGAAATCGCTGTCGATATTGATACACTTAAGAGCATTTTCGCTCTCTCTGTAAAATCATTATTCCACCAAAATCTTGCTGAAGTTGACAAACAAGTATTGTTTGACACTTACAAAGATAAAATTGGTGAAATGGTTACAGGTGAAGTCGAAGCTTGTGATGCCCATGGTTGCGTTGTTAGGCTTGCCAACTCTACAGTTCGTTTATCACGTAGAGAATTAATTGGTGATGAAATGTTCCAACCAGGTCAATCAATTCGTGTTTATGTCGCTAATGTTAGCCAAAACGAAAAAGGTAACATGTTAAAGGTTACACGTTCAGATGAAGGTTTCTTAAAGAGACTCTTCGAAGAAGAATGTACAGAAGTTCGCGATGGAACAGTTATTATTAAAGCTATTTCACGTGAAGCTGGTATTCGTAGTAAACTTGCTGTTTACAGCAATGATCTCAATGTTGATTGCGTTGGTTCACTCATTGGCATTAACGGAACAGTTATTAAAAGAGTTGTTGACCAATTAGGCAATAAAGTTAAAGATAAAGAAAAAATCGATATTATTCCATATACAGAAAACGATGGTTTATATATCGTCAGAGCTTTAAGCCCAGCAAAAGTTTTATATGTCCACTTAGAACCAATTGGCGAAGATGGCAAAAAGAAAGCAGTTGCTATCGTTGATAACGATCAACTCTCACTTGCTATTGGTAAGAAAGGTGCAAACAGCCGTATTGCATCACGCTTAACAGGTTGGTCAATCGACATTAAAGAATTAAAAGATATGGGTAATACATTTACCGAAGGTCTTGACTTCAAGAGTGTCGAAGAACTTGAAATGGAAGAGAAAGCTAAAGCAAAGAAAGTATCTTATGATACTTACCTTGCTCAAATTAAGGCTGAAGCTGAAAAAGATACATCGATTCAATTTGAATCCGGTTTTGAAAAAGAAAAACCACATCAAATTACAGATGCTGAACTTGGTATTGAACCAGTTAAGAAAGCGCCTAAGGTTGAAAAATTTGTTGAACAACCTCAAGTTGAAGAAACAAAACCAGTCGAAACTAAAGTTGAAGAAAAACCAGCTGAAGTTAAGACAACATTTGTTCGTACAACAACAACTCTTGAATCTTTAGAGGCTGATCTTGAAAAGCAAACAAAGAAAGAAACATTTAAGCCAACTCAAAAGACAAGCAAACGTCCACGTAATATTACAGATGATGAACAACCAAATGAAGAAAAGGTTGTTACACCAAAACCAGCAGAAACTGCTGCTCCAAAACTCGATATCTATTCAAAAGAAGAACTCGAAGAAATGGAAAATGAAGATTTCGAAAACGAAAACACTGAAGATTTCGATGAAGAAATCGATTACGATGAGTACGATGAGTACTACGATGACGACGAAAAATAATTTATAAATAAATTATGAAGAAGATTATTAATAGAAAATGTATCGTAACAAACGAAAGATATCCTAGAGATAATCTTCTTCGTGTAGTTCGATCAAAAGACGGATCTATTAAATTAGACCTTACGTACACAGCTCCAGGTAGAGGAGCGTATCTATTAAAAGATATAAAAGTAATCGAATTAGCAAAGAAGAAAAATGCATTGGCTAAGGCGTTTCGTTGCTCTGTTAGTTCGGATTTCTATGATTCACTTTTAATAGAACTAAACAAGAAAGGAGAATAACTATGCAGAAAAACAATAAAAAATACGATTCACGTCGCAGTAACATTCCTGCAAGCAATACTTCTAAAAAAGAACAAGGTTCTAAAGTAAGCAATGGCACATTCGTTTATTCACGTAATATGACTGTTGTCGAACTTGCTAAAGAACTTAACTTAAATTCATCCGATATTATCAAATTCTTATTTTTAAATAAGAAAATGGTAACAATCAACCAAACTTTAGACGATGAAACAATCGGCTTAGTTTGTCTTGAATTCGGTTTCGACTTTAAGAAAGAAAAGATTGTCTCCGAAGAAAACTTTGAAGAAGTTGAAATCGTCGACAAAAAAGAAGATTTAAAACCAAGAGCTCCAATTGTCACAGTTATGGGTCACGTTGACCACGGTAAAACAACTCTTATTGACGCAATTAGAAGCTCTAGATTAGTTGATTCTGAAGTTGGTGGTATTTCCCAAGCAATTGGTGCTTACCAAAAAGAAATCAACGGTCAAAAGATTACATTCCTAGACACTCCAGGCCACGAAGCTTTTACCGCTATGAGAAGCCGTGGTGCTGCTGTTACAGATGTTGTTGTTTTAGTTGTTGCAGCTGATGATGGTGTTATGCCACAAACAGTCGAAGCTATCAGCCACGCCAAGGCAGCAGGTGTCCCAATTATTGTCGCTATCAATAAAATTGATAAAGATGGCGCAAACCCAGAAAGAATCAAAACTGAGTTAATGAATTACGACATTATTCCAGAAGAATACGGTGGAACAAATATCTGCTGTGAAATTTCTGCTAAAAAGAACATTGGTATTAAAGAATTACTTGAAGCTATTGTTCTTCAATCAGAAATGCTTGAACTTAAAGCAAACCCAGATAGATATGCTATTGGTACAGTCATTGAAGCTAACCTCGATAAAGGTGAAGGTCCAAAAGCAACATTATTAGTCCAAAACGGTACTTTATCATTCCAAGACTATGTTGTTGTTGGTACAGCATATGGAAAAATTCGTCGTATGACGAACGAATATAAGAAAATTCTTAAACTTGCTTCTCCAAGTACACCTGTTAGTGTTATTGGTTTAAGCGAAGTTCCAAATGCTGGTGATAAATTCATGGCTTTTCCAACAGAGAAACAAGCTCGTGATATTGCTATGAAACGTGCTCTTGCAAAGAAACAAGAAGAATTAAACGCTTCTGGTGGTATGACACTTGATGATCTTTACAATCGTATTCACGAAGGTGAAGTTCAAATCCTTAATATTATTGTTAAAGCAGATACAACTGGTTCAGCTGAAGCAGTTAAAGCATCCTTAGAAAAATTAAATAATGATCAAGTTAAACTTAACATTATCCACTGTTCTACAGGTGCTATCACTGAAAGTGATATTATGCTTGCTAATGCTTCGGGTGCTATGATTTACGGATTTAATATTCGTCCATCAGCAATGATTAAGCAAAAAGCTGAGCAAAACAAAGTTGAAATCAGACTTTATCGTATTATTTACGATTTAATTAACGAAATGGAAGCTGCTATGAAAGGTATGCTCAAGAAAGAAAAAGTTGAAGAAGTTACCGGACAAGCAGAAGTTAGACAATTAGTTAAGATTTCTAAAGTTGGTACTGTTGCAGGCTGCTATGTTACAAGCGGATCTATTAAATCAAATTCACTTGTACGTATCTTAAGAGATGGTGTTATTGTCTATGAAGGCAAGATTAAATCACTTAAGAGATTTAAAGATGATGCTAAAGAAGTCAAAGAAGGTTATGAATGTGGTATTAACATTGAAAACTTCAACGACTTAAAAGAATTAGACATCATTGAAGGCTATGAAATGGTGGAGAAATAGTAATGGCAGATAGAATTCAAAGAATTCAAAGTATCATTGGCAAAAATATTTCAGAAATTATTCAATTTGAAGTTAAGAATCCAAGAATTGGTTTCTGCACAGTTTCAGAAGTCGAAGTTTCTACCGATTTTAGCCACGCTAAGGCATATGTTTCCTTCTTAGGAGCCAAATACCCACACCAAAATTTAGAAGAGCTAAATAAGGTCAAAGGATACATTCGTTCCTCACTTGCTAAAAAGATTGATATTCGTAAGACTCCTGAAATCGATTTCGTCTTAGATAATACCTTCGAAAAAACTTCAAAATTAGATGAAGTACTCGCTCAAGAAGGTAAAGCAATTGAAGAAATGAAAAACAAAAAATAAAAAGGACCAGGCTACGCCTGGTTTTCCTTTTACTCTAAGTGTTTTGTATATTTTCCTTTAAGCTTTGTATAGCCTCTATCTTTTAAGAAGGAACAATGTATATTTTCTTTAATACTTAAGTCTAATGGATATGTAGCTCTTAAAAGCATGTTTTCTATAAAGACAAATAATGTTTCCCAAGTTTTATCAGAATCTTTAATTAACACTAAATCGTTAATATATGCATTATGATCATTTAATGAATACGAGAAAATCCCAATTGGTTTAGTCTTTTTATAAATAACAAATCTTTTTAAGTTAACCTTAAAGTTAACTAAATTCTTTTTATATCTTATTTCTTGTTCGATAAGTGCGTCATTAGCAGAAATAACTGGTTTTAAAGATATATCTTTACGTTCAATTTTGATAAACATTTGATCGTAGAACAAAACTTCTTTTTCGTAGTTATTAAGCATGCTTGCAAAATTCTCTTTTGCCTTAGGATATTTCTTATATATATCTTTTAGTAAAGATTTCATGTCTGCACGCATAGTAATTCCATCATTTGGACAATGTGATGGGAAAGCAGGAATGTTTTCTTCTTTTTGACATGTTCTTATATCATCTTCAGTTGCAAGAATTAAAGGACGTATGAAATCTATATTTGCTCTCTCTAAGTGCATCTTTGGTTGGAAAGTTGCAATTCTTCCTCCAAAAATTTGATTCATAAACAACGTTTCAAGAGCATCATCGATATGGTGTGCAAATGCAACTTTGTTGCATCCTAATTCAGTTGCTGCTTTATTAATTGCAGCTTTTTTCATTCTTGAACATATTGAACAAGGAAGTTTTCCGTCATTTGTTTTATGTTGAGAAAGAATTTTATAAACATCAGTGCAATCAACGACTTTGAGTTCTACTCCTAATTTATTGAAGAATTCTTTCATCTCTTTTGCATCAAAACCTGGGAATCCTAAATCTAAGATTGCAGGAACAATTTTAAAATTAACAAAATTAAATTTTTGATATTGGATTAAAGCGTAGGCTAAAACCATGGAGTCTTTGCCTCCTGAAACGCCAATCATAATGCGATCTCTTTCTTCAAAGAAGTTGTAAAGTTGATCAGCTTTTCTTATATAACCTAAAATTGTTTTAATCGCTTTCACAGAATTTATCTAATTCGGCAAGAAGACTCCTACTTCAAGTTTACTAAGTGGTGAGATGAATTGCAAAAAAATACTCTAAATATTAC
>CALEHV010000030.1 GCA_937876465.1 uncultured Bacillota bacterium
GAAGAGGTTGAGTATTGGCTGCATAAATGGGATGACCTAGAAGACTATCACGCTCAAGAAGATGCGATAGACAAACTCTTCTATGGAGAATTCAATTCCAATGACAATCTCCAGAACATTCTTATTAAATGCAGTGTTCTGAATGATTTTTATAGCACAAATATCTTTAAAATCTATCCTGTTGCTAAGCATATTCTCGATTTGAATATCGATTCTAGACTCAAAAGCGGTGACCCAACTTTAGTTGATGAGATTGCAATCATTGAGATTGGCGGCAAAACGAAGAACTTTTATTCTTTCGCTTCCAAATACTGCTCACATCATAATCAACTAGAATTTCCAATTTACGATTCTTACGTCCATAAGGTTTTGAAGTATTTCAGAAACGTGGATGGATTCTACGATTTCGATGAAGCTGATTTAAAAAACTACCCTAAATTCAAAAATATTCTTATAGAATTCAAAAAGTTCTATCATTTGGATAATTACAATCTTAAGGAGCTGGATAAGTATCTCTGGCAGTTTGGAAAGCATTATTTTCCGAAGAATTATTAAAATGAGAGTTCGTGATAGTTCGTGAGACTACATGAACCTGTCGAACCTGTGATAATGTTATAATAGGCGAAAGCCATAGAAACCTGCGATTAAGTTCGTGGGTTTTCTTTTTATACAAATTTTGGAGGTACCTCAAATGGCAAGACAGCCAAAGAAAGATGCCTTTGAAAGATGGGTTAGCACAGATAAGTGGCCAGAGGTTCGTGCGATGATAGTGGACTTCTCCAAAAAGGGAAGAACTCAAAATCAAATCAGTGAACGCCTAAATCTTGATCCTGCCACTTTCTCTAGGCTTAAAGCAAAACACAAAGAAATTCAAGAAGCCTTCTTCGAGGCTGATAACTATGTTATGGACCAGTGTTTTACGAATCTTTATAAGATTGCTTTTGGTTACAACAGAGTGAATGAAGACCAACACCTCATTGAAAAAGATGGGAAGATTGTCGGACGTGACATCGTCCGCCACAAGATAGAAGTTGGTCCTAGTTTCAAAGCTATTGTTTACATCTTGAATCAACGATTCGGACCTGAATTCAATGAAAGAAAAGATGAAATCATGCTAGCACTTCAAAAGGAAGCGAATAAACAGGAGGATTGGAATAGTGGAATTGAAGACAACGGTGATAACGATTAAGAAAGTTTCTGAACTCATCGCATATGATAACAACCCTAGAGATAACGATGATGCTGTCGATGCGGTTGCTAATTCGATAAAAGAGTTCGGGTTCAAAGTTCCTATTGTTATCGATACTAAAAATGTAATCATTGCAGGTCACACCCGCTTGAAGGCATGCAAGAAATTAAAAATAGAAGAAGTTCCGTGCATTATCGCGGATGACTTAACCGAAGATCAAATCAAAGCATTCCGTCTTGCTGATAACAAAACCGGTGAACTTGCTAAGTGGGATTTAGATAAGCTTTCAGAAGAGCTTAAGTTCATTGAAATGGACATGGGTCAATTCGGTTTTGAGGATTTGGAAGACTTAGTCGAAAACGATGTAAAAGAAGATGACTTCGATGAAACAGAAGAGCTTCCAGAAAAGCCATATTCACAAAAAGGAGACATTTACCTTTTGGGTAATCATAGACTCATGTGCGGTGATTCAACCGATGCTGAATCTGTTAATAGATTAGTCGATGGAAAAGCCGCAGACATGATTTTTACGGACCCACCCTATAATATTGACTACGAAGGTTCGACTGGAATGAAAATCCAAAACGATAAGCAAGAAGATGAGGATTTTTATAATTTCCTTCTAAAAGCTTTCACGAATATGGTTAACGTAATTAAACCTGGCGGTTCCATTTATTGCTGCCATGCCGATACCGAAGCACTCAACTTCAGGAGCGCATTTAAGAATGCCGGTTTTAAATTATCCGAATGCTTGATTTGGGTCAAAAATTCTCTAGTTCTTGGTAGACAAGATTACCACTGGAGACATGAGCCTATCCTTTATGGATGGAAGGAAGGTGCAGGGCATTACTTTGTGGATGATAGAACCCAAGACACTATTTGGGAATACAACAAGCCAAAAGCTAATGACTTACACCCAACGATGAAGCCGCTAGAACTTGTAGCGAAAGCCATCAAGAATTCCTCAAAGAAAAACGAGCTTGTTCTCGACCTCTTTGGTGGTAGTGGTTCGACAATGATCGCATCCGAGCAAATTCAAAGAAGTTCATGCTTAATGGAACTCGATGAAAGATACGTGGATGTAATCGTTAAAAGATATTTGAAATTCGTTAATTCGAATGAAAACTGCTTCTTAATTAGGAATGGTGAAACCCTTCCTTTGAAAGATATAAAAGAGTTTGAGATTGCCGATAATTCCATTTCGGAATAAATCAAAAAAATCAATTTCACGCTCACTTAAAACTGCTTGATATGTTTGACCATATTCAACCTCCTTTCTCCTTGTGGGATGGGCCTATTCTTTCCTTTCTATTAGGCTCATCTCACGCCACTTTTTTGTATCAAAATTAGTGTCTTATTGAGTTGCTATATCTTTGATATAGAGCGAATATACTAATGACCAAAGAGGAGGGTCA
>CALEHV010000031.1 GCA_937876465.1 uncultured Bacillota bacterium
GAGGAGGGCCATCAGCTTAAACCAGCCAATGACCTCATCACTAAATCCACATCCTTATTTTCCAATTCTTGAATGATGTGAAGATAAACTTTCTGAGTTGTTGTCATGGTTGAATGACCTAATCGTTTTGCAACGCTTGCAATTGAAACTCCTGCAAATAGAAGCAACGAAGCATGTGTATGTCTTAGTCCGTGAACAGTTATCAAAGGAACGTTAGCTTCCTTACACTTCCTTGTTAAGAAATCATTCACAGTAGAGTTGTAAATTTGATCTTCAACAAAAATTGGACGATCATGAGGCAAATTCTTTACTAAACCTGAGAACTGTGATACCACCATCCAATCAATTTGTATTTTTCTTATCGAGGACTTGTTCTTTGTAGGTTGAAATGAACCACTATCTTTATAATCCCATGTTTTGTTTATACTTAGTGTTTGATGATTGAAATCAAAGTCATCTGGAGTTATCGCTATCGCTTCAGAGAACCTCATTCCCGTTTTGGCAATTAACATTATCAGCCAATCCATCGATGGCTCCTCCCCTAGATTCATCTTTTGTAGTAATGTGTGAAGCTCGTATTGATTCAAATATTTGATTTTTTTGACTCCTGGTTGCATCCCTTTGATGATTATTTTTCTTGTAGGATCTTTTTCTATGTACCCTTCTTCGACAGCGTCAATCAATGCAGATTTTATTTGATGGTGAAAATCCATTGTTGTCTGTCTTTCATGAGTTTTTGCGTACTCATTTAATATTTTTTGATATTCAGTTCTATCAATTTCCGAAACTTTTAATTTCGGAGCGAGCTTTTTTATCCACGCCAATGAGAGTTTGTATTTTTGAAGTGTAACTTTTCTAACAGCTCCTTCTTTATACACTTTGATCCATTGTTCATAGTATTCGTAAAAAAGCATTTTTTTCTTAATGATTTTCATTTTTCTCCTTTCATTTTAAAACCCTCACGCTGATGAAGGGTGATAAGGTTGTCGATGTTAAATAATAACGAACTAATTTTGTTCTGCTCACTGTCATTCGATGGATACTTAATATCCATATCAGAGATCATTTCTAAACGAACGGAATCAACAGTTGCTTTTGCAGTCATCGACATCGCTCTTTTATAGAACTTGGTCGAGAAATACCAATAGAAATATTTCGCGTTTAAATTTTCAAAATCAGCCATTTTATAGCATCTTTGGTGTAAATCAAACTTACCATTCACATAATGAAAGACCCTGCCAATATTCCCATCGCCAATAGTTATAACCGCCTCTTCATCATATAAATATTTGTTACTTTTGACAGCAATGTCAGAGCGAATAAAGAATGGGTATTGACCGTCTTCAACCTGGTCTTGAGTATTACTCTTTCCGGTTGTTATAGAACATAATTCTTTTGCCTTACGCTGTTCCCAAGAATAATAAAAAAGTGCAGAATCTTTTTTTCTACACTTAAATATTTAAATATACTCACGCTGATGAAGGGTGATAAGGTTATCAATCTTCAACATAAACGATCCAATTTTCGATTGTTCTTCAAATTGCGTTGGAGTTGAAATATTAATATCCATTACTTTCGTTTTTGAAATATTGTATCTAGAAATGCCCTGTGCCAAGAGTTCGAGGGATCTTCTAGGTTGAGGTGACCTTAGTAAATACCCAACAAAATATGGATCAATCAATACATCTCCGTTGAAACGATAGCCAAAGCAAAAGCTGTTCAAATATGTGTTTTGGCTATTATATAGCCACACTGATGACATCCCTACTTCTTCAGGAGTTTCTGATGACGTAGTAAAGAATATGTCTCCATACTTTACTTCACGCTGAGAATTATCTATTTCAATGGGTTCAGTAACAGATCCGTCGGCAATTGGATTTTTAAAAACGTTCATGTAAGTGACAAATTTTCCATCACCATGTCCGAAGTCATCTTTAGATTTACCAGAAAGCCCAGTATATGTTGTACCAATATTTCCAAGCTTACGCTGTTCCCAAGAAAAATCTAAATGCCATTCAATAGTATATTTCTCAAGAATACATCAGCCTCAAGTCTCACTTCTCTATTTTTAGTGAAATGTTTATTGAGTTTAGCCTCAAGATAGATTTTCGCTTTATTGATGTCCAAAGTTTCAAATAATTCATCGTATCTGTTAAATGCGTTTAAATTGGATGCAACTGGATGGAGATTCATCAATTCTTTAAATTTCGTTTCGTCAATGCCTAAGCCAACCGCTATGTTATGGAGTTCATCGTTATATGCTTTCGATTTGTACTCTGCGATATAATCAGTAAAATTTTTGCCTTCATCCACTGCTAAACCGTTCTCAACATCATTAAGGAACTGTCTAGCAAAGTTCTGGTCTTCTTGAGACAAGGTTGCGAATAATTTATGCAAATCATCCAGTGCTTTCTGCTTGGAGGCTTGATTTCCCGTATTTAAATCCTTCATATACTGCTTGAAACGCGAATTCATATAATTAGCATCAATTTTGGTGCCTTGAATTTCCACAATATGAGGATTAATTGCATAAGGAGGTTCTTCTCCTGGAATTGGCCTAGCCGGGAATAGTTCTTTATATCTTTGAAGTAATGTCAAATAAATGCTCTTATCAAACTTGAGGTCGACGCATGATAAAGAACCATCCGCATGGGTAAAATCGTAATGAGTTTGTTCCCAGAAGAAGCCCTGCAGCTTTGCTGAGTCCAATTTTTCATTGAACATACTAAAGAGTCTTGAAAATTTCTTTTTCCAGTCGATGTCATTAGAGTTTTTTTCAAAATTGACTATTCCTTCAACCTTAAAATGGTCATACATATCTTGATATAGAGAATTCATGGAATTAAGATTGGCTTCCAATTTTTCGACAAATATTCCAAAAGGCCTATTGCCAGAATATTCATCAATCGCCTCATCGAATAAACTGTATGTAGTATGTGGTTTCCTGTACCACACAATGGTGCCATGCTTTTTCTGAGGGCCGAACAATCTGTTTGTTCTTGAAGCGGCCTGAATAAAGTTTTTGCCTCTAAGCATCTTGTCCAAATAAACGGTATTTATCCACTTAGAATCAAATCCGGTCAAAAGCTGATCGACAACAATGACGATGTTAATTTGTTTGTCGTCTTCAATTTTTTGATATGGTTCTTTGTGGGCAAGACGCCTGCAAAGGTCTTTTTTGAAAGCCGCATATCTAGCATGATCGAAAAATAGTCCGAACATATCCTTATAATCGGTTAAAATTTCGGTGATTCCATTCATTTTCATGACCGATGTTGAATTGTTGTCATCGCTTGGGTCAAAAAGAGCGGTAACCTTTAGATTATGTTTTCCGTTCTTCTTATATTCTGAAAATAATTTATAGTAAGAAATCGCCTCAGGAATACTGCTAGTTGCAAAAATAGCATGGAAGAGTGAATTAGAGCTTCTGACGCTCCAATTATCAATTATGTCCTCAACAACATTTTTTCTGTATTCCTCTGTTTGAAATTGGGACATTGGTACCTTCTTTTCGACTTCGACCATAGAACAATCTTTATCGCTTTGGTTCATGTAATATAAGAAGATTTCCTTTTTGGCAGGATCAACCATTGCTTCTGCTACGGTTTTGGCATTAGCTTCCTTCAATCCGACCTGTTCTCTAAGGTCCTTATCCTTGTAAACGCAAACCGAATATCTATCGAACCCTAGCACATTATGATCATCTTCCCTTACTGCGTGAGCGATCGTATACCTATGGAGTTCATCCCCAAAAATATCTACCGTCTCCCTATGATCCGGAGTCCCTGTGAAGCCAAAGAACATGGCATTTGGGAACGTATGCTCAATTATTTGATGCATGTCTCCGTTTTGGTCTCGATGACACTCATCGACAATAAAAACGATTTTCTTGCTCTTTATTTTATCGATAACTGTGTGTGGTACATCACCGTCCTTAATCCTTGACATCTTTTGGATTGATGAAACGATAACTTTTTCATCCCTATCGCCACTTTTCAAGAGATTGATTAGGGTATTTGTGTTACTCGTATCATATATAGAATCATCTACATTGGCAAAATTTGTATAGTCCAAGTATGATTGCTCCCCAAGTTCAACTCTATCAATCAAGAACACAACTTTGTCAGCTATTCCAAGATTAGCGATCAATTGCGCAGTTTTAAACGAGGTGAGAGTCTTACCGCTACCGGTCGTATGCCAAACATAACCGGCTTTTTGCTCAGATTTTGTCCAGTGAGACTTGGAGACTTTATCAAAAATATCCAAAGCCGCATAGATTTGGTATGGTCTTAGGACCTTCAGTATTCCATCAGTAGCATCTGGAACCGTGTAAAAACCGATTATTTCGTGCGCCCTTGGAATCATTAAAAGGGAATGCGTAAACTTATCCCATTCTTTTATGTAATTATTCTGAGAATCGGTCCATCTGAAATAATAAAGTGGGTTAAATTTACCGTCAGGACCAGGGTTCGCATAATATACAGCATCTTCAGGATTCATTGCTATGAACACTTGCACAAGGGAGAAAATTCCAGTGAATGCGTTGTTCGCCATGTATTTTTCTATTTGATATTCCGCAAGCGAGATATCAACATTGCTCTTTTTTAGCTCAATGTGATAAACAGGCATACCATTAATAAGAAGCATGATATCGCCCCTTCTATTAGGGTATACAGGATTTGTTGTTTTAAATTGAGGTTGTTCAACTATTTGATACCTGCTTTTGCCACTCGCAATTTCAGTCTTATCGTAAATTTTTAAAGTAATGGGTTTATTAAAATGAGCCGCATCATTAACGTTATCGCGGATAATTGTCACACTTTTCCCGTTAATAAACTTACTATTAAGTTCATAAGGACTTTTCAAATTTTTGACAATTTCCAAAATTTGCCTCATTTCACCATCAGTCAACGGGCAATTGTTTAAATGATCTACATCGTTATTGTTGTTGAATAAGATATCTGCCCAGTTCTTTATCAAATCCTCTTCTGTTGGGTATTTAATAACTTCCTTTTCCCATCCGCAGGCAGTATACAAATATTTTACTAAATCTTTTTCAAAAGCTAATTCGTCATTATAAGGCATAAATTACCTCCTTAATTTGGGAACATCCTACTTAAAAGGGATGACTTGATATTTTTAAGCAAATTCAACTT
>CALEHV010000032.1 GCA_937876465.1 uncultured Bacillota bacterium
TGCAAAAATTGGCATCTCAGGAATATTCATATTTTTTACCTCATTTTTATTATACACATTTTTGTTATGTTTATATTATAAAGAATGACTAATTATTTCTTTAAAAAGAAAAAGAATCCAATATTTTAATTACATCGGATTCTTATATCTGTTTTTCAAATGTTAATTATATTTAAAAAATAGCTTCTTCTGTTTCTCTATTAAAAATATGGATATTGTCTGTGCTAAAAGAGAATTTCAATTCTTCTCTATTTTCAATTGCGCTAATGACTTTATCTGATAAACCAATAATTTGCGAACGAATAATAATTTTCTGATTGTCAAGATAAGCATGAACATAATATTCGCTGCCCATCATCTCCGATAGTTCCACATCACATGTAAATACGGCCTTTTTATCATCTAAAGAGAAATGCTCAGGTCTAACACCTAAAATAACTTCTTTATCTAACATGTCAGCTTCCTTAATATACGCTTTTTGTTTCTTGTTTAATTTAATAACTTGGTCACACAAAACCACATCACCGTTTTCATTGACTCTACAATTAAAGAAGTTCATTTGAGGCGTTCCAATAAATCCTGCAACAAACAAATTTTTTGGGTTATTAAATACTTCTTTTGGTGTGCCAACTTGTTGAATCAAACCATCTTTCATAATTACAATACGGTCACCTAATGTCATAGCTTCAATTTGATCGTGAGTAACATAAATGAATGTTGTATTAATTTTCTTATGTAAAGAAATAATTTCGGCACGCATTTGATTTCTTAATTTAGCGTCTAAGTTTGATAAAGGTTCATCCATTAAGAAAATTTTTGGTTTACGAACGAATGCTCTACCAATAGCAACACGTTGACGTTGGCCACCAGAAAGGGCACGTGGTTTTCTATATAAGTACTCTTCAATTTCAAGAATTCGAGCTGCTTCTAAAACCTTGTCCTTAATCTCTTGTTTTGTATAATGACGTTTAACTATTATTTCATCGCCATTTTCATCTAAAATATGATTGCCTTTTTTGTCAACTTTAGGGAGCATAGGCTTTGCAAGCTTAAGACCAAAAGCCATATTCCCATAAACAGTCATATGCGGATAAAGAGCATAGTTTTGGAAAACCATGGCTATATCTCTATCTTTTGGTTCTTTGTTGTTAACAACAACACCATCAATTAAAATTTCACCTTTGCTAATTTCTTCTAAGCCAGCAATCATTCTTAATGTGGTTGATTTTCCACATCCAGAAGGGCCAACAAAAACAACAAATTCATTATGCTTAACATCTAAATTAAAGTCATGAACTGCTGCTTTTTCGTTTTTGTCGTAATATTTATAAACACCATTTAATTTTAAATCAGCCATTGTTTTCTCCTACTCATTATCTTTTTTAATTTGTTTTGCATAATTTGCAATTGCATTTAATTCGCTGCCTACACAATAAATATTGAATCCGTTTGCTTTGGCACAATCTAAATAATTTTTGTTTCCAGTGATAATGCCGCAATCCTTATTTACTGCTTTGCAAGCTTTACCAATTTTTGCAATGGCATCTAATATTTGATGTGCGTTTTTATCTCCTAAACAACCATAATCAGCGGATAAATCGTTTGGTCCCACCATAATTCCACTGACACCAGGAACATTTAAAATTTCTTCAATATTTTTAACACCACTAATTGTTTCTATTTGGGCAAATATTTTAACCTTTTCATTAGCGTTTTTAATATATTCAGTAATAGATCCAGGATTATACAAAGTGTGTGCCCTCATTGTTGAAATTCCTCTTTTACCTAAAGGAGGATATTTAGCAAAATTAACTACCTTAGAAATATCATCCGCATTATTTGTCATAGGCAACAGTAAACCACTGGCGCCCATATCCAAGCATTTAATGATATCTTTTCTTTCGTTATTTGCTAAACGAACAATCGTATTAAAATCACTTAATTTTGATGTCAAAATAATTCGAGCCATGGACTCATAATCAAACCCTCCATGCTCATAATCTAAAATGCAAAAATCTAATCCTGATTGTTTCAATATCAACGGAAGTGAATGGTAAGGAATTTCAGAAATCATTAAGCCAACTTTATTCATATTTTGTTCTCCTTCTGATAGGATTTTTAATCCTTCTAGTGAATCTAATTCTTCATTAAAGGCATATTTGATATCCAATTTTTTAAATAAGTTTTCAAATATGTCCTTATATTTTTTACTACCACCACCAGTTAATATAATATTATTTCGTTTCGGTAGTAATTTTAATGCATTAATTTCTTCTTTAGTTATTAAGTCTAATGCTTTATTTTCTTCTAAATCGTGTAAAACAGCTCCGCCAGGAAGATTCGTAACTGTTAACAAAAACATATCGTCAAAAAATGGTCTTGTTTCATAATTACCGCTTTCAAAAGACTTAGAAACTAAGCACATTTGAGAAGCCGTTCCAATGTTAAGAATTAATGTATTTTCAAAATCAATCTTTCCTGATAAGCCTAGGACACTACATTGCTGATCCCCAAACGGGCAGTATACTTTTACATTTTTATATGTACCAATAATTTTTGGAGTATAGAGTGCTGTAGGTAATTTAAATTTGACTATATCCAGCATTTTCTTAACAATGTTATAAAATCCGGATGCAGCGAGGTCTGTAATATGTGAAGCATTATTCCCTGTTAAAACATAAGAAATATATGAACCAAGCGATGCAAATTCATCAAATTCAACATTTTGAGTTTGAATAGACAATCTTGGAAGGTTTTTCTTAATACGAACACCATATTCGTTGCTTAGTACAAAATTAGGTTTTTCTGTACCTCCTCTAGTATCTCTCCAAGAAATATAATTTGTTACTGCTTTGCCTTTATTTAATAAAACATAACCATGCATTTGGGTTGAGATGAACAAAGAATCAGGTTTAGTTTGGTCTATTATATCTTTGATAATTTTAATAATCTCTTCCGCATCAACTTCAAAAATATTGTTTTCATTTATTAAAGGTAAAGGAAATTTAATTAAAAAAACTTCATCATTATTAGATGTCTTATATTTAATATTTGAGCTACCAATATCAAGAAATAATTTCATGTTTCTTCTTTCTAATAATCAAAAAGGTAAGAATTCCTCCACCAACTAAAACAGCAGTTCCTGCAGCTGCAATTACTATTATTGCCCAAACTGGGAAAGGATTTTCAACTAAGTCGACTCTGACCCTTAATAGTTTCAAAGTATCTGTTAATTTGTTTGGAAGATTTCCATCAAATGTAAGATAGTATCGTCCTGCTTTATCCTTATTGTATCCTGCACTCTTCCACGAACCTGTTATAGTGCGCTCGACTCCTAAGTTATCCTTTACGACAATAGTCGTTGGCAAAAGATTTCTGATTTCTGAGGAAGGTGTACCAACTTTAAATTCAAATTTATTATTAAATTGAGTAACTAAAGAAGCAACTTCAGTATATTCAGGATTCAATTTATTAATGATTAATTTATTTTTTGAATTTTCATCAATTATTTCTCCAGCTTTAATATCATCTTCAGTAATTATGGATAAACGAAGTTCTTTTTCAATATATCTTCCCTTGTCCCACGAAACATAAATTTTTCCATTTTTTTCTTGTGCATAAGGATAAGAAACATCACTTCTTTCATCTATGCTCATTTTATATGGAAAAGTTAATCCTTTATCTAAAGATAAATATGCACACAAAGAAGATCTTTCTGCAGAATTATCATGATTGATGACAAGGATATTTCCGCTCGACAATTTCATTGCGTGGCCCTTACTACCAGGACCTGTAAATGGTTCGCTTAAAGAATTTTTATAAGGTTCCCAAGTCCAACCAAAATCTGTTGAAATGGAAGTTTCGACGCCTCCACCCAAACCATTATCTAATCTAGATATTAATAGCCACTTTCCGAAATCCAATTCAACAATTTGTGATTCTGCAAAAACACGGGAAGACGGATCTATAGATGTAGTAACTTTTCCACGTCTCTCCCAAGAATCTAAAGGACTATTTTCAAGTGATTTTGATACAAAAATCTTAGAAACGTTTTGATGCATATCTCCAACTTCGGCTTCACTTGCAATTGCGTAAACATTATTTCCGTCTGCATCTTTCAAAATCGTTGGATTTTTATGAATTTTTGAATTTGAAATGCGAACAGGATTATCGTATGTCACATCGTTGATGTTTGTTGCGTCAGGATTGTGAAAACGTATCATCCAGGTAAATGATTGAATGTATGTTAAACAAAGAACATCTCCATCCATCCAAAATTCTGGAACAACTAAAGAAACGTCATCATCAATATGATCAACAACATAATATGGGTCGATCCAATTTTTACCTTCATCATCACTATAAGCAACAACTAAATAATTATATTCGTGCGGTTCTTTTGTACCACCCGTATACCAAGTAGACCACAAACGTTTGCCTGTACAAACAGTAGAAACTAATCCTTCCCATTGTCTATCAGATGACATATAAGTCTCAGTAGTAGTTGATGCAATAGGGGTGTGCAAAACGGTTTCGTCAACCTTAATAACTTCAGCTGCTTTTGACCAATCGCCTGCTCTTGAATAATGGTCAAAATTTGTTGTGTTTGTTCTTAAAACATTTCCAACTGATGCAGCACAAATAAGGGACAGTAATAAAGAACTAAGCATTTTTCATTTTCTTCTTTCTAATTAAAACTATTGCTAATACGGCTCCACCTACAAGGAGTGCTCCACCACCAATTGACAAGCCTAAAATTAATCCAAGACTAACATTACTCTTCCAAATTGCTTTTAGAGTTATATCGTGATTTGTAAAAGTGTTGATTTGAACAACAACGTTTCCGCTTTCGTCCTCCCAATGATCAAATTTTGCACCTTCTTTGGTAGGATCAAGCAAGGTGTACGAAGTTCCGCCATAGGTGAACGTCAAAGGATTATCCTTATGGTTTTCTCCACCATCTAAAATGTAATTAATGTTGTATTTATTTGCTATGCCTTCAAAGAAGAAGACTATGTCATCTCTTACTACATAATGGTAAACACCGCTACTATCAGGGGTTAAAATTTCCTCGCCTGAACCACTTGTTGCACTAACTTGACCTGCAGAATAACCAACATCAGGAATAACAGTAAAAGTGATTTCTGTATCGTCTAAAACTTTATTGTATTTATCGTTGCCTATAGGCATTGATCCAACAAACGCATTAATTGTTCCGTTTGTTGGGAACAGTGATACAAGATTTGTCTTGTATTCGCTTTCTTCAGTGACAAACTTAAAGTTTGAAATGCTTGCATTATATCCTTCTTTTGGAATGCCTTTCATAATAACACGTAAAATTGGTTGTATTTTTGAAGGGAAGTTCTTGTCTTCGCCACCAGTAATAAATGCGGATTTGTTTAATGGAATGTAGACTTTTCCTTTAAACGTACCGGATTCATCATATGGAAAGAAAGCTGGTGCACGTTGTCTAACAATACCATTTTCATAAATAATTTTATTTAAATAGCCATTTGCAATAGATGTTTGCCAAACACCTTCATCGTTATAAATAAGTCTTGTTGAATCACTTGATGCTAATCTAATAGCAAATTGAATTTGACTATCATTATTGTTTTCTACATCAAAAGTAATTCCTTTAATATTTAAATTTTCTAAATCAACATAGCCATCTGCATCAATTAAGTTAGAAGGCAAATTTAAATAATATTCATCATAATTTTTATCAGGATCTTCTTCATCAGGAAGTCGACGATTAAATAAAATTTTATTTTTATCTAGATAAGAAACTCTTGCTAATTCTGAAGTAGCATCGACACCTTCATGAACATAATTCTTGAAATTGTTAGTGTTTGGTTGCCAGATAGCATCTTCAAGGTTAAATTCATCAGGACACAATTCGTCAAAATTTGATGTGACATATATATTGCCAACATTAAATCTTGCATTTGCTTTAGTTTTTGTTCCTGTATAAATATCAATCGAGTTAATTAAATTAACTTCGTCATAATTCTTTATTGGAACAATAATATATCCTGCAAAACCTTCAACATTTGCACTTACATTAAATGTAGAGTTGGAAAAGCGAGTAGTTCCGTTAACAGTCAATTTAGATTCACTAATTTGACGACGAGAAACATCTCCAACTCTATCCAAAACATAGTAATATCTTTTTGGTTGAACACCATTTATTTTTAAATAAAAACTTCTGTCAATTGTATCGTTAGTTTCAAGCTTTATGGCAATAAACTCATCATCAGAAACTTCTTTTGAAAAGCCATCAACAGTCAGACCAATGTATCTCCATTCATTTGGCTGTTCATCCATATTTTTCATTGTTGTTATATTAATTGAATTAAAGTCTGAATAAACCGTTCCTGCCCAATGATTATAAAGAGAATAAAACGATCCTTCATCAAAACGATAAGTAGATTCTTGTAAAAAATTTGCTTCAACTGTGATTGATGCAGGGACATTTCTAATTGCATATTTGCCATATTTATTTGGCTCTACTGGAATACCATCGACAATCAAAGAAGATAATCTATATCCAGCATCAGGTTTTGAAGATAAAATCATATCTCCACCAGGAAGAACTTTACTATATGTAATGGTTCCGTGTTCACTTACAATATTGGCTTCAGCAAAAGATTCTTCGGTATATGTAGCTTTGATACAATTCTCTGTAATTCCTGTGTTACCGCTATCGAAAGGTACATAGTTTGAACTTCTTGGAACATAGATGTTTTCTAAAGTTTCTAAGTCCAAAGCTGAATTAACTTTAAAATTGTTTGTTACGTATATGCCTCTTAAAGCAAAATTAGGATTTGAATAACTAACATCAACTCCTTTTAAACGAATTGCAATTGTAACCGAAGAGACATCTAGCGTTTCAACATCAAAATCAAAATTCTTTATAGGTATGGCAATATAGTTGTAATTTTGTTCAACACCATTGCCTGAATAATAACCAACAGAATATGATCCGTGATTTTTGACTCCACTTAAAATATTTTGATCATATAAGTATGTGCTGGTAGGTTCTGCTGAAGTTCCACTATTAAGCTTTCCATTTACGTAGAAAGCAAAAGCGGTTTTTGTAGTTAAATTGCAATTTTCGACATCTAAAACTATCGCTGTTGAATCGTTGTATGAAACATTTTTAATTGTTGTTGAATTAAATGTATAGCCCTCATATCTCTGATAACCAGCATAAGTTGAAATGTTACTGCCTTGAGTTAAAAGAATTTTGTAATCTTTATCAGCCGCATTGACTTGCAATGGGGTGTTTTTTATAAATATTAGAGAGCCTGCAAGTATTATACTTGCAAATGCAACACAAGATAGTTTTGATGTCTTTTTCATGCTTTTCTCCTTAAAGTGAATTATTGATGTTTCTTTTTATATTGAATAAATGCAATTGCACCAACTGAAGTAGCAAGAACGAGTGCTAAGATTATAAATATTGGTGTTAAATTTTTATCGTTTTTTAAAGTTCCAAAAGGGTTTAAGGAAACTTGAGTTATTGTTCTTCCAGTAAAGTTTATTAAACTTAAACTTGTGCCATATTTGCCAAAAATATATGAGTATTTTTCATCAAAATCTTTCATTTCATCTAAATCATATTTGCTAGAAGCTAATTTTAAATATGCTTTTGCATAATCTGATAAAGAAGCGTATTGTGTAGCGAAAGAACTCCAGGTTGATGAAATTAATGATGTATCAGTGTCTCCTTGAGGATCACACACTGCTCCAAATGTTTCAATAAAATTCTTAGCAAAAGTAATACCTGCACCATCGTAATAATTTGCTAACATACAATCGGCAGTAATACCCGTATTTCCACTATCAAAAGCTGTAAAATTAGTAGCTGATGGTTTGTAAACACTTACCGCATTTGTTAAATCCAAATTTCCTTGAGGTGTGTAATTTTCTATAACGGAAATATCTCTTAAATAAGCATTTAAAGAACCTAAATATAATTTATCTGCAGTAGTAACGCCTTTTAAACGGATTGCAATTGTAAATTTGCTTAATGTTACAGATGTCGTTGCATTTGTGAAATTGGAAAAAGGAACAACAACATATTTACTATCTTTGTCTCCATAATATCCAACACCATAACCTCCGTGGCTAATTGTTGAACGATAAGAAGTTGCATCATAAAGATATGTTGATGTTGGAGTTGCAGAAGCTCCTGACATTAATGTTCCGTTAACATAAAATGTTAAACCACAATTTCTATCACCAATAGTATTAAGCTTCAAAACGAATGCAGAATTATTGTTTTCAAAAGTACTTTCTGAAAGAACCATGTTATAACCTTCATACCTTTGATAGCCGACATATGTTGCAAGATTGCTGCCAGGTGTAAAGGCCAACATATTTTCTTCGGCAACTTCAGCTTTTACAGGAACAGCATTATTTCCTTTTAAAGTTAATGATGTAGCTGCTCCCAACATTAATGTTAGAGCACATGATAAACCAATGATGTTTTTTGTCTTCATAATAAAGTCTCGTATTATCTAGTTGTATCCCGGCTGAACTAGACAAACCTTTCTTTCTCCG
>CALEHV010000033.1 GCA_937876465.1 uncultured Bacillota bacterium
TCCTTTAAGTTCCATATATTGATTTATATTTTTCTCTAAGTTTGTCATTTCACTTGTCCTCGGCATTTACATATTAACATTTTTGAAGTTAAATTTGTAGTCATTTACGACAACTTTTGTGGTCATTTTTGCCTATAACGAAAAAGACAAAATAACCTAATCTGTCAAATATGACCACTAATACACTTGTTAGCTTAATGATATTGTTGGAACTATTGAGAAAGTTACTAACACAAAAGAATATAAGAAAAGAATCTACGAACTTAAAATAGAAAGAAACTTGTATCCAATTACTTACCTAGCAAAATATAAAGGTTAATGCATTCTTTTATCTTCTAAGATTCCTCTAACGTATGAAGAACCTATAATTGCATTATTAAATTTAGCTCCAGAATAAGAATTAAAAGTTAATGCCTTTTCAAAAAGATTTTTAGATAAATCCCATCTACTTTCGCCATCACGATATGGACGTACTGCCGTGTTCTACGCACTATGATTTGAAGAAACCAGTTCGTCTGTATTGTTTGATAGTTAAATACATTAGTATTTATGGTCTCAATTTTTGATATGTTTCTTTTTATCTTTATAACCCTTTTGTGTTACTTTGTTAACTTTTATTAACTACTTATTATGATACCACTGCTGGTGGTTATGTTTCCTCTAAAACAGAAAGCACAACGCAACATACGTGTTCAGGTGCTTAATAATAACAAATGAACATTTTTGTGTTCTCTACATTGTTTTGCACATAAAACACCAATGTACTGTAGAGGAGTAGAACCACTTTGATGTTACTATTTTGTTTACCGAAATGTTGTGGCAATGAACATGCTATCATTAACCCTATGTGTACACTAAGCACCGTGCCTTTTGTGGACTTAGGAAAACGCCTACAATTAGACCAACACAGAGTTTTTTCAGAAAATCAATATAATATTTCTTCTGTAATAACCTTTGCTCCTGAAGCACTAAGCTTTCTTTGATATATTTTTATGCCTTTGCTTTTTGCCAAACCAATTAATCTATCCTTGTTTATATCTGAAATTTTTTCACCTAATATAATTGACTTCGCAAAAGGAAAGGATTGTTTATTACCACCCATTTCTCTAGTGAACACAATTCTCCATTCTTTTTGAAATGAATATGAATTATCTTTTGTAAAAGATGATAGAAACCAATTTGCATAGTCTTCATATGTAATTCCATTGACTTGCTGTTTTGCTTGAAGCCCTCTAACTAAAATATCGAAAAACTTTATTGGTTCCTTTTGACCATAGTAAATTGGGAAAAGATTTAAGGTCATTCTTTGTCCCAAAAATGTATTATTTGGAAATTCATATTCTATACAAAATCCTGTCGCCCCTTGTGCATAGGTTTCCCACATTGCTAAATTATCTTTTTCTTCAGCTAATGAATAAGCAAAAGAATCTTTTCTAATCTTTTTATTGAAATCTAAATAAACATTGAGGAAACCTTTTACTGCATCTTTTATATTTTGTTGATTACTTAATTGAGTTGCGTTTACCAGTTGTGAAGCATATTTGTCACCAGCATATTCTGGTAAATAATTATTCAAAAATCTTTTTGCATCATCAGGTTTAACTTCTCCATTTTCGTTGAATAAAGGCAGAACTAAATCAAGCATCTTTTCATCAACGGTTTGACCATAAGGTGCAAGCATGCAGTTAATTATTGCTATCGATATTTTTCTAATATGCTTTTGAGGATCTTTTTCAAGCTCTTCCAATTCAGATTCTATGTCAGTATTTAAAGTAGAATCTACTATATCTCCAAACTCATCTGGAGTAGAAAACCATGCAAAATCATCACTAAAAGCCTCAAAATTTTGTTCAGAGCATATTCTATACTTATATAAATTAATAGGAATTAAAGAACTAAATCTCTGAGAATAAATTTCCCAAAACTTGTCTTCATTTTCTTTCATTTTTTTAAGACTAAAAGAACCATCATATGGCCTAATTGACATATATGTTTTATGAACTTCAGTAATAAATTTTTTCTTTTCTTCGTTATTCATTAAATTTACTGTTTTTAATAAGTTTGCGCACCCTCTGTTGTAACCAAGATATAAAGGCCAACATTTTAACAAATAAGTTTTTTGATCTCGGAAATTAATATTTTTCTTCTTTCCTCAAAAAAGTTGCCAAAATTTGTAATGTCTAAAGATTCATTTTGAGGAATCATAGAATTTTTCATAAATGTTTCTTGCTGTTCGCTTGTCATATCATCAAAATAATTTTGCAAAGACATGTTTTGTTTTGATGCATTTGGTCTTCCTTCTAAATATTGAAGATTTGGAAGTTGATTTCTAATTTTTCTCCATTCTGCCCATTGAGACATGCTAATACCCGCAGGTTGCGAAGAATCAAATCTATCATATGGATGTAAATGATCTTGTTCGTATAAAACACCTTTTCTAATCCAATTCTTATTTAGATAATAAAGAAGCTCACCAGCAATTCTGCTGCCCTTTTCATAAAACATAAGCTCTTCTATTTTTGCATCAGTAACTCTTAACTCGTTAAGCTGATCGAGCATTTCTTTTGTAATTTCATAATCATAAGATATGATTGCGTTTTTAATTAACTGTAACTTTGATGTAGTGCCTGACTTATAAAAGGTAAAGAAAATTGCTCTATATAAATAAGAAACAATGCCTTCTTTGCAATTTAAATAATCAGGATTGTAATATATACAAAAAACTATTGGAATAAGAACGTTCCAACTATTTGTAAATCTTTCAATATCAATATTTAAATCAGACAATAAATTTGCTGTGTTCTTTAATGCTAATTTAAAATCAGACCAATTGTCTTTTAAATCTGTAGCAACCTGTTTATTAATATTAGATTTAATAACATCGCCGTAAATCATTAAAGCACATCTTATAACAAAGTCAGTATCAAAACCGTAATATGAACCAGTCAATAACTGACCAAATTGTGTTTTAGCAGAAGGCCAATAGGCTTCCAAAATAGACATTGTAATCTCTGATTTTTTTAATGCTACACCGCCGCTATTAAATCGCACAAACATTTCAAGCGCATCTTCAGAACTCATATCAAAAATTTCTGTAAAACGAACAAGCTTTTCTTCAAATACTTTTTGGCAAAGTGTTTCTAATAAAGTTTTTGCATATTCCTTGCTGTCAAGTGGAACAAATTTAATTGCGTTTTCAATTGCGGCTTTTCTTGTTTCTTTGTTTTTAAATTCATCTTTCAAAATTGATTTGATTTCAAATTGAGTTGGATCAATTTTTCCGACCTTATCAGAAAATCTTATGTCATATTTTTTGATATTATATTCATTTTGAACATCAATTTTATTCTTATTTAATTCAAGTAATAATTTAGTGCAAATTTTTTCGTTGGTAATTCTTCTATGATGTTTAGGACGTATTCCAGTTTCACCAAACAATGAAATAAAGAGAGAAGTTAATCTTTGCTGACCATCAAGAACTGCGGTTGTTGTTAAAGATGTATCAACAGTTCTTAAATCATAATTAATCGCATCTGCGTTTTTTGCACTATCAAAACGAATCTCTTTCATAAAATCGCAGAAATAAGTATCCCAAGATACATTAGTATCATCTATGTGCCAAAACAAAAATGTACTTATTGGATAGCCCTGAAGAATGGAATCCCAAAGCTTCTCAATTTTATCCATATTCCACACATATTGACGTTGAAAAGCTGGCATAACATACTTGCCATTTTTAATGTTTTCCATCGCTTCATAAATTGTTAGATTCTTGTCTTCAAGTCTGCTCATAGTAAATTCCTTTCTAGTCAATGTCTTCTATATCATCATTTGTATAAACTTTTGGTGATGGCTGTTGATATCTTGGTTGTGTATATGAATTTGAACGGCTTTCTTGAGAACGCGATGTAAAAGAGGAAGTTACTCTAAATTGACTAACTGCTGATTTAATATCACTAAAACCAAAGTCCCTGTAATTGTAATAATGATTTCTACCGGCTGGTGAGGTATATTCCCATTTTATTCTTAATGAATAAGATGTACATGGATGTTTAAGTAATTTGGCACCCAGCTTTGTTTCTCTCTTTTGGTAAGACTTCAACGACATTTTGTTTGATTTAGCGAAAGCTTCATCATTTGTTAAAGGAATATCTTTAATCTGTTTGTTATAGTTGTTAAGTGTTTCAATATTATAATTAATATTAGAAACTAGTTGTTCGTAGTAACTTAAATTATCTCTAATAAATTCTGCTTTTCTTTTATATAAATCAAAATTGTCATAGGCTCTTTTTGAATTCAAATAAAATGTCTTTGTTTCAGAACTTCTTGAAATTGTCTTGAATGAGGTTGATTCGTTAATTTCTCGAATTTTCTTTATATAACTGCTTGTAACATTAACCTTTTTATTCAATGATGAATTTCTAGCCGAGAAAAAGATTATTAGGAAAAGTCCGACTGCTAATATTCCTAAGAAAACATATAATCCTATTGAGCTTTCTTGATTTGATGTGTTTGTTAATATGATCATTTTTCTTGTGATTTTAAAGCAACTCTAGATCCGTTATCAATCATTGTTAAATAACCTTTGGCTAAATAACAGGAAACGCAATCGTCAATTGCTTCATCTACCTTTCTTCCCACTGCTTTAATATCAAAAACTTTAGCAACATAGCGTTTAAGTTCTTCTTTAAACATAGGACCATCATTTGTTAATACTTCCTTAATAGCTACAAAAATTTCTTCTTTTGGCACATCATCCATTGCTCTTGGTTTGTCTCCGCCTATACGGTAAAACTCAAGATCGGTTGTTTGGTCATTGCGCCAATAGAACATTTTTGTTTTTGCATAGTTGCTATTCTTTTTCGCACCAATCATTAATAAACATTGATGCATATCATTTTGAATTTGGTTGCCTGCTCTTGCTAAACCCATAGCATTTGCGAATCTGTTTCTTAGCACCTCTTCGGATATTGGCGCTTCTAAAGCCATAATCTCACGAATAATTTGTTGTTTAGCATATATATCATTATTTCCACTACCGTAAATGTCATACACTTTTGAGAAAGCAACATATGGTTTTGAGTATTTAACTTGTTCAATTTCTTTGCTTTCAAATTCAATGTTCATTTGTGGATTCTCTTGAACAGAATGCTTATAGTTTTCTGGATGCATTCTAATATCTTCGATTCTGATACAAATGTCATCGATTACTTGTTTTGGATTATCAAGATAATCGAAAGACCACACACGCATCAAATTCCATCCCAATAAATCAAGTGCATTAGGTTGAACAATATTTCTATCCTTTGATGTCAATGCATTTTCATATGAATAGGAGTCACAAAGAATACCAAGAATATATTCATTATCATTGTCGGGATTAACAATACCAACATCCACTCTGAACGAGGATCTTCCAACATCAATTTTTACTTTATACCCTTTTTCTTCAAGTTTCTCAGCGATTTGTTTTTCAAAACCAATCTTATTTTCAATAGCGCTTCCATTAGGAACTATCAAAGCGTCTGCACCATCTTTTGCATATCTTAGGAAGTTATATAATTCTTGAGCTCCTCTTGCTTCGCTCTTCATATTAGCTAATATTTCAGGCTCAAATGAAGCGAAAATCATCATCTCATATCTTGCTCTACTAACAGCAACATTAAGTCTTTTTTCGCCGCCACTATTGTTGATAGGTCCAAATCTATAGTGCATTGTTCCAGAAGCATCTGGCCCATAACAAACAGAGAATAAAATTACATCGCGTTCATCGCCTTGAATATTTTCAAGATTCTTAACAATAATTGGCTCTTTGCTTTCAAGATTTTGTTTTTCTAAATCCTTATGCTTCGCGAAAAAGTCTTGTAATAAATCATCAACCATTTCTTGTTGGACTGATGAGAATGTAACAATACCTATACTTCTCTTTCTTAATTCAGGAGATTTGAGCCTTCTTTCAACTTCTTTAATAATGGCCTTTGCTTCTATTTCATTAGTCGCTCGTTTTCCGCCATAAACGCCTTTAGTATTTATAAAGCTAACTTTTGTAACCATATCATTAGGTGAAGGGAAGGTAACGAGATTATTGCCATAGAATTTAGCATTAGAAAATCTAATCAAGGATTCATGTTTACTTCTATAATGCCAATTTAAACATCTTGAAGGCATTCCAATAACATCACAATCATCAAGAATACTTTCTTGGTCATCAAGATCACTATCTAGATCATCGCTTCCTTTGCTTTGGAAGAATGCGGTTGGAGGCATTTGTTTAGAGTCGCCAACAACAATTAAGCTCTTTCCTCTTGCAATTGCGCCTATAGCTTCACTAGTAGGCATTTGTGATGCTTCATCAAAGATGACAATATCAAATTTAGGCATATCAGGACTTAAATATTGAGCGCATGATATTGGCGACATTAAAAACACAGGGAATATCTTTGTTAAAATGTCAGGAACCTCAGCAAACAACTGTCTAATTGCCTTGCCTCTACATCCGTTTTTAACTGCTTTATTCAAAATACCTTGCTGACTAGAAGAAGGTGAATTCATATTAATCGAAGGCATCATTGCAGAAACTCTAGCTGCAGTTTCTTTAATGGTTAATTCTTTAAACTTCTCTATTAAGTCTTTGTAATAATCTACATGATGTTTTAACTCAACAGAATTAAATGATCCACTTTCATCACCACTAATCGCTTTATTAATAATATGTGCATAGACAGCTTTCTTATAAATAAATTCGAGATTGCTTGTTATTATTTCTTCGTTAGAAACCAAATCAATAATGAATGAGAGTTTGTGATCTTCAACTTCCTTCATTACAGATAATAAGGAACACCAGTTAGGTAAATAGTCAATGCGATCAACCCATCTTTTTGTCATTTCTAAAAGTTTTTCACAGCCAATGCCTAGTCTACTACAAATACTAAAATCAAATCCTAATTCTTTTTCAAGCACAGACCCAATTTGAGCCATGTTTCTCATTGCGCCCAATACAGTATCTTTACCCTTTAATGAGAATGATTGTGTTTTAGAAATTAATGTTGTCAAAGCGTTTGTATCTAATACCTTTGAATATTTCTCAATCAATTCCTTAGTTAATAAGTACCTTTCTTCAAACTTAACAAAGTTAAAAGATTTAATATCATAGCTAGCGGGATTTCCAAATGCTACTTGATACATCGTCATTTGAGAAATTAATTCTTTCTCATTTTCATTTATGTTTTTGAGAGCTGAATAAACTGTTGGTAAGTCTGAAACTTTATACTTTTTAGGATTTTTGCATATAGCTTTAATCTTTTTAAGAAGTTTCTTCTGTCCGCCAATCTTTTTCAAAAAGAATGCGTGTTGAAGATTCTCAAATTCGATTTGGTCTGTTTCATAATTCAAATCGTAAATTGAAGCAGAAAAATCATTTTTAAGAAGTTCTAGAGATTTTTGATATTCTTTACCTTTTTCAATTACGGAAGATACAAGAGGGTCAAGAGTACAAATATCTGTACCAATTAAAGATAAAATACAATTAATAATGGTTTGATCATCTTGTAGGAATTTTCCTAAAGCTGTTAATGTTGCTTCATTCATTTTCAAAGATAAATTGTTATCAGAATTAAACGATTTTAACGAGTCTATAAATTCAGAAAGGGATTTCTGATAAAGAGCTGTTTTTTCTAAGACATTTCTCTTCGTAATGCCAGGAATGTAATTTGAATTTCTGTACAAGATGAATGGATTTCCTAAATAACCACCATTCGAAACTATTTCATTAAAGAATTTATCGCATATTCTTGATGCTTCGTGAAATTCACTAATATTCATTTCTTTTACATATTCGTCAGGGCTATCAATAAGAGGTACTTCCTCATCTATATCTAAATAATTAACAAAAGCATCATAGAAAGACATCATAAATCCGTTTTCTTTATGCAATAGATTAATTACTCTATTTAATTCTTTTCGCTCTAATTTGAGCTGATTTGCCATTGTCAAATATTCTTCGCTAGAACCTACAGTGCTGCCAAGAGTAATCCTACTCTCGAATTGTTGCATCAATGACGACTTGTCTGCTTTTGCAGAATGGGCTTCAAGAGCAAATTTTCCTAAGCAAAGTTGATTAAGTCTCTTTTGAACAACTTCAAGAGCAGCCATCTTCTCTGCAACAAATAAAACTGTTTTACCATGATAAATAGCATTAACAATCATATTTGTAATTGTTTGCGATTTGCCGGTACCAGGAGGGCCTTGCAAAATAAAGCTTTTACCTTTTGCACAATCTTGAATTGCTATGATTTGGCTGGAATCAGCTGGAAGAGGCATTGCTAAATCTTCTGGATTGCTGTTATCATCATCGAATTCATCACCAATTTGATCATCATCTTCACAGACAAATCTTCCGTCAATAATCGATTTAATAACTTTATTCTTCGATAATTCGGCTTTTCTAAATTTAACATCTGACCACATAACCGCTTTTGAGAAATTGAAAACATTGATAGCAGCAGTTCTAATGATTGATGTTCTGCCAAACTTTTTAACTTTTTCTCCAACTGTATTAAGAATTGTATCGACATCAAGATTCTCGTCTTCAAAATCAATCTGTGTTAACAAATCATCACAATTAACTCCGAATTCTTGGTGGAAAAATTCCAATATAGAAATATTTAAAAATGGAGGCTCTTCTCTGCCCGAGATTGAATAGTTATCTTTACTGTTCCTAATTAAATCAATTGGAACCAAAATAATAGGAGCATACGATGGGATTTGAGTTTTTGGATTTTCAAAATATTGAATAAAACCAAGAGCTAAATACAAAATATTTGAACCGGTCTCTTCAAATGATTTTCTTCTTTCTTTTTCGAAGAATTTCAGTGAAGTGGTTTGAGTTTGAGATCTAAATACAAGTCCAATATTTCTATTTTCGAAATCACTTTCAATTTCAGAATATTGTTCCTCAGTAGCCGCAGGTAATTCAAAAACAGTATTCTTTAAACCTGCTACTGGGGCAACATGGTAATTGCCTCTCTTAATATCAAAAGTGTGATACAACTTATTTAAATCATAAAAATAAAGCTGCAATCCTCTTCCCATTGGTTTGTAATTAATCAATTGATTTCGTTTTGAAAGATCCAACAACTTCTTTTCCCATACATCAAACTTATTCAGTTCAGCTTCTGATAATTCTAATTTATCACCCTTGTATGAATAATTTTTACGAGCTAATCTAATTTTGTTTTGTTCTACAACATCATAGTCAACAACAGCTCTATCAACATCGTTAAAGTTAATAGGCAAAGGCAAAAAGCCATATGCCCTAGCTCTTTGAATATCAATGATTTCAAAATTAGGATCTGCAATATGAGCTGCAACATTCTTTCTTGCAATCTCCATTGCTTCTTCAAACGATGCCGCATTATCAGCAGTAAATGCTGTACACTCAACAAACACTATTTCGTTTTCTTCTTCAGAGTTCATTTCAAGTGCATGAGGTGCATCGTTATAAATCATTGAAGGGAAATTATTTTCTTCCAAGAAAACACCAGCAAATGCATGCCCACTAATTCTAACCAAGAAAGGATTAAGTCCCATTCTCTCAGCACAGGCAATAAACAAAATAGATAAGTCTAAACAGGTTCCTTGCTTGTGGACAAGAACATCATGAGGAAGTCTTATTTTTTGGCCTACTCCTTCATATGATGGAGGAACTGTAATATATGCGATTGCTTCATTGTGTAATGTGTTATATAAAGCTTTTAATTGGGAAACAACATTGTTTTTATCTCCCATTTGGTAATCCGGGAGAGATGAGCTTCCTGTTAAATTTTGCATTTCTTTTGCTACAAGCCCTACTGCGTTTTGAACTGCTACCTCGTTAGGTGTAACAAATAATGCAGTTGAACCGCTCATAACTCTTTCAAGCCATGTATCATAAGAAAAATAATTTATTTCAGTTGTAAGAGAACCTAATACTTCTTCTCCAACAACAAGTTTAACTGTTAATGTGCCAACAACCTTTTCTTGTAATTCCATTAATTGTTCAAGATGAGGGTTAATATTAAACTCATTAACAGCGATTGGTTGATGAGGATTTATAAGTGGAACGCTAATTTCTGAAATCTCAACATAGTTTGGATCAGATGTAATAATTAATTTAGCGTCCTTAATTTCATTATCACTAAGGTTTGTTAAAACAATATCACTGATAATCTTAAAATTTGTTTGAGATAAGGCAAAAGAATATGCATTATTACAACGAATCTCAATTTTAAGAACATCAGATGAATTAACAACCTTACTTTTTGTAGTATCTAGTAATTTTACATCTATTGGCTTTAACAACTCATGCTTAAGAATGGCTTCACCGGTACCTTTAGCAAGTTTGCAATTAAAAATTCCATCAGTAACTGCTTGAAGCAATTCCTCACTTCTTTTGGCATCATCAACAGTGACAACATCACTATCGAATAAATGAGGAGCAAAATATCTAGCATATGAAGAATCAACGATTGCCATTAAAAGTTCATGACGCTCAGCAAAATAAGCTATTTGGTCACTAGTTCCTAGGTACATTGCTATGCCAAGGAATATTAAAGCAAGATCCAAATCGCAAATATGCAATTCTCCTCTTTTTCTAAATAAGTTTTCTACCATTCTTTTTTTATCAGATGAGGTAGGGAATCTTTCATTTAATTGTTTTAGTAAATCGTTGATTGTCATGATAAAACTCCTATGCTACTGCAACTGCTCCATGTAAAACTCCAATTAAATCGTAAATTGGTGCTGTATTTCCATTAAACATTGTTAAGTAGTCTGTCGATGTAAATGGTTTATGATTGTATAAATCAGTCAATGTAATATCTCCATTTTGCAAAACGTATGAAACAATCGACCTTAAGAAATCTTGTTGTTTTGAATTGAAATTATATTTAGCTAAATAGGTATTAAGAAGTTTTTCTGTTGCTTCGGTATCCATACCAACAATGCTTCTTACAAACGGTCCAAAAGCAAGACCTTTAGATAATTCGTCATAGTCTTGTTTTGTACCTAATTTGTCGCAGAGAATGTCTTCTAATTCTTTTAGATCATTATCATCAAGCGGAATTAAATTTCTGATCTTATATATTGCTCCATTTTCTGCATTTTCACTTAAATAATCAATAACTCTTTGTTTATAGTTTTTGAAGGATGGTTTTATTGAGCCAACACCGCCTTCTTTAATAATTAATGTATCTGCAAACTTTGAAGAAACAGAACCAACAACATCTCTATCCAAATATTGAATCAAATCTCTTAATTCGACTCTTATTTTTTCAAGTTTTTCAATAGATATAGTATTCCAATATTCTTCTTTAGTGATTGATTCAATAAAATCTTTTTTGGCCTTAACTTGAGGAATAGTTGTTTTATCAAGCAAAGCGGTAGCAATATTAGTTACCTTGGTTATTGCTTTTGTATAATCGTTTTCACCAATAATTTCTTCTAATTCCATATTTAAAATCCATAAATCAAAGATATGAGATTTTTCTTCCATAGAATCAGCTTCGATTAAAGGTGTTAAATAATTTTTAATTTCTTTTACATCGACGACAGAAATATAGTTCCATGTCTCATCTAGTGAATATTTGTCTACATATTTAAGAACGGTTTTAACGTTAATTAATTTCCTATTAAAACCTCTAATTATTTTTAATATTTCACTCTTATATTTTTGGTAGAATCCAACATGTTCTTCATTGTTTTGGTGTTCTGCTTTTTGAAGCTCTAAAACTAAATCAACTTTTGTCTCAAAAATCTTCTGAGAAATGCTAAGAGCTTGTTTTGGAGTTTTTCCTTCAGGGTGTTCTCCGAAAAATTCAAACACATCGCAAAAATCAAAAATATAAAATCCTTGTTTATTTGTATAGACTGTTGAGTTTTCCTCTTCGGTTTTCTTCTCAAACCAATCTTTACATGGAGATAAAACGTCCAAGTCTTTACAAAGTCTAGTTCCTCTACCAATCATCTGCCAGAACTTAATTTTCGAGAAAACTCTTTTAAAGAAAACTAAATTTGTTACTTCAGGAACATCGACTCCTGTGTCCATCATATCGACAGAAACAGCAATTCTAAAATCATTATCTGGAATCTCGAATTCCTCAATAAGATCACCAGCATAATTAACATAGTTATCAATTAACTTACAGTAATTATTTCCTTTTTCAGGATAAAGGATTCTAAACCTTTCAACTATTCTTTGAGCATGTTCGTGTTTAACAGCAAAAATGATAGTTTTTCCTAATACTTCACCGCTTTGAACATGAAGACCTTCCGACATAATTGTGTTTAAAACAATATCAATCGTGTCATCATTTAAAACTCTTTTATAAAATTCATCATGATCAATCTCAGCAGGCAGATTGCCTTTTTCATCAGAAAATAGATTCTCGTATTCTTCTTTTTCATCATCAGGCAATTTATCGTACTTAAGGCCATTTTTAAGAAGGTTCGTAGTCCTATCAAAAACATGGAAATCAACTAAGAATCCCTCATTAACAGCTGTTTGATAATCATATGAGTATGTTGGCTCACCTTTAGGCAAATCGAAAATATCATACGTTGTTAATAATTCATCAAATTCTTTAGGTGTTGCGGTTAAACCTAATAATAATGAATCAAAATAATTAAATATTGCACGGTATTTATTATAAATAGTTCTGTGGCATTCATCTAAAATGATTAAATCAAAATGACCAATTCCGTATTTTCTATTATCTCCATCAATTGTATTAATTAATGTTTGATAAGTAGAAAGGGTTACTTGCGCATCATAATCTCTATCAGCTTCGTTTTCTTCTGAGAGAACACAAACCGTATTTGATGGAAGGAACTTAACAAAATTAGCTTTAGCTTGATTCACTAAAGCAGTTCTGTCTGCTAAAAACAAAACATGCTTTGCCCATCCATATTTATTTAAAACATCAACTAAAGATATAGCGAATCTGGTTTTCCCAGTACCAGTAGCCATAACCACTAACGCCTTTCTGCGTCTCTTTTCAAAAGATTCACAAACAGAAGTGACAGCTTCTTGAATAAATGGTCTATCAGAAATTGTTTGATCTATGTGGGCATTTACAACATCACTAGAAGGTTGCTTATTGAATAAAAATTTCAATTCGTTTTTAGTATAGAAACCAAATATTCTTCTTTCAGGATATCCTTGGTTATCAACAATATTAACAATGTAACCATTTGTTGTAAAAATAATAGGTCTTCTTCCCCATTTATTTTCTATAGCATTAGCATATAGTTCAGCTTGGTGATAGCCTTTAACAGGGTCTACTGATGTTTTCTTAGCTTCTACAACCGCTAAAGGCATTCCATCATCATCGAATAGAATATAATCGGCTCTTCCTTCATCTGAATTATTTGGCATTCCTTCTAATACGATCTCGGTGCAAGCTATACCAGGAACAACAACACCATTTATATCATGGACTTTCCAGCCAGCTTCTTTGAGAGCTTCATCAATATATAATTTTCTAGTTTCAGCTTCAGTAATATCTTGTGTAGCTTTTAGTTCAATTGAATCATCAATAGACTCTTTATATTTAGATAATGATTCACTATCAACTTTAACTTCTTCTGAAGACACTTCTTGAACTGGCGTTAATTCTACTGGTTTTGCATCATAAAAAGAGGCTTTGAACTTATCGGTTTCTTCTATAACACCTAAGAACTTTAAAATACCAGTAACGGCATCATGTAAAGCATGCAAACACGAAACAGCTTGTTTTTTAGTTACTTCTTCGCCATGAGCTCCATTGTTTCCAATCTTTCTAACGAAGTGCATAGAAGATAGTAAAGGTTCATCTAAATATGCAGAAAAAGATGAATCATCTATTAATTCAAATAATGAGGCCATAACATTGTAGTGGCCATATTTAGCGACATAAAAAGATTTAATTATTGATTCGAGAGCTTTTCTAGAAGAGGCAGCAGATAAATCAGGTTTCTCAAAAACCAATTCTTCTGCATCGTTGCAAAATTTTGAAAGCTGAGTAAAATCAGTAAGCGTTTTTAGAAAATCAAAGTTCATAATTAATCTCCAAAATGTTCATGCATTTTTGTTTTAAGCAACTGCTCTAAATCGTAAATCTGTTTGTTTATAATCGACATTTGTTTTTTTATCGTATTTACTCGTTTTTCAAAATCTGTTTGTTCATCGAAAGGCACATCAGGAATTTGCAATTTTTTCAAATCTTGAATATAAATACCTTTTTGCGTTGAACCGTGACCACCAGATTCAAGTTGATCAATAGCTTCTGAACTCTGCAGATAGCAAGATAAAAATGTACCATTTAAACAACCAATCTTTGGTTTAATTACGCCAACGCTTCTTTGAAACACATATTTTTCGTCCTTTTTAACAACGTGTGTTCTTCCAATAGTACCAACGATTGTTAGCAACACATCACCTTCTGAAACATCAGTTCTTTTGTTTTCTTTCTCAAAATCTTCTTTAGTTAAAAATCTAACATCATTTAAATTTAATTCATCAAAAACGTTTTGAGAACTCAACATCAAATAGTTACTATGCTCGATACCTTTTGGAGGCAAGTGCGAACCGTCAGTAATTTTGGTTGTCAATTTATAAAGATCTGTAAATGTTTTTGCTTTGTTAATCAATTTGACTAATTCTGAAGAAATAATTTCTTCAAAACATTCAATTTCTTCTTTCTTTATAAAAATAAGTTCCTGGATTTTTTCACATTTTTTAATAATCGAATTCTGAAGTTCAATATTATTTTCATAAGATAGTTCAAAATTTAATAACGTACTTTTTTTAATATTGGGCATGCAAATACCCGTTCTTAAATCCATCAAATCGTTCTCACGGTATTTAAGAGCAAAATACAAGTATTTTGGATTGATTTTTGGATTTTTTAATCTATAACAATGGCACCCACACCAAAATGGTTCGTCAATAAAATTAACAAAGCCGCAAGAAGCACCGCCTTCGGATATAATTACAGTGTTTTGTTCGGTATTAAAATTATCAAAATAACCAGATTCTTTAATTCCACCATTTATATACTTAAATTTTTTATCTTCTTTTAAGTTTGATGTATCAATTTGCTGGCCTTTTTCGATTGTTGCAATTTGGAAAAGTTTTTCTGTAGTAATCATATTATTTTTTCTTAGTTAATTCGTATGTTTCGCCCGATATTTCGGAATATGCTTTTATAAACTTATCTTCTAAATCGATTATTGTTTTTAATAACGAATCTGTATCCTTGTAGACAATAGCGGATTTTTCTTTTTTGTAATAACGGTTGAAGCTTAAAACATAATCGTTATCTTTAATCTCTTTTTCATCAACCAAAAATGATTTTTCCGATCTTTTCCTTGATGCTTCTAAGTCGAGGTTATTAAAACGAGAAATAATGTCAGGTATGTCATTATCATGAACAGGTATCCTCTTTTGATCGAGAGAAAAACCATCAGCTTCCATATTATAAAGCCATACTTTATAAGTACCTCCTGTGCCGGTTTTTGTAAATATGATTATTGCAGTTTTTACCATACTATATGGAAGGAATATTCCTTGAGGCATATAAATAATTGCTTCCAATTTATTCTCATCAACAATTTTTTGTCTTAAAGTCTTGTAAGCTTTTTCATTTGTATTTGTTACAACACCTTCAGGAACAATTGAAATACATCTGCCGCCTTTTTCTAGCAAGCGAAGAAATAAAGAGATAAAAAGTAATTCAGTTCTTTTTGTTCCGCCAGAAATTTGGTTCAAAGATTTAGAAACTGTTTCTGGTTCAAGGCTTCCTTTAAAAGGAGGATTAGCCAAAATTAAGTTATACACTTCTTTTTCTGTGTATTCTTCAGATAATGAATTGTTATATCTAATTTGTGGATTCTCAACTCCATGAAGAGTCATGTTCATACAACCAATTCTTAACATGTCTGTATCGGTATCAAAACCAGTAAACATCTTATTATGGAAATGATTAGAAACAGAATCCTTCATCAGCTCATTTTCATAGTGTTCTTGAATATATTTTGCAGATTCTGCTAAGAAACCAGCTGTTCCCATAGCAGGATCGATAATTACACTTTTTGGAGTTGGCTTTGCCAATTCAACCATCATATCAATAATATGTCTAGGCGTTCTAAATTGACCATTATCACCGCTTGTAGCCATCTTAGACAATAAGTATTCATAGCAATCACCCATTAGATCCTTATCATTAAAACCTAGAGTCTCATCAGACAAAGAATTAATCATTTTGTTTAAAATATAGGCATTAGAAACAGCAAATTGTGCATCTTTCATAAAGCCTGCAAAAGCTGTTGCTTTATCTGAATTAAGTTTCTTGATAAATGGAAATACATTATCTCTTAGATTTAAGAAAACCTTATTGGAATCTGTCCATTCTTTAAATCTGGACCATCTTAAAGATTCATATGGAACATTAATTCTTTCATCTTCATCAACATAGTTACCATCTTTAAAGATAAAATCTTTTTTAGCATCAGGCGGAACAGGAATTCCATGAGAAATCATATCATTGATTTTGGCTTCCTGACGTCTTTGATTATCATCAAGCATCTTAATAAAAATTAAATAAGTTACTTGTTGAATATCTATCCATGGGTTAGTCATTTGATTTGACCACATTGCATCCCATAATCTATCTAGTTTGTTTTTTACTTCACCTGTAATCATATCAATCCCCTACTTATTAAAGTCTTCTAAATTCTTAGTCATCTGGACTATTTTCCTTTTAGCCTTAATAGTAGGTTCATGCTTCCCATTTTCCCAACGATTAACAGTTTCAAAAGAAACGCCCATTTTCTTTGCGAATTCTTCTTGAGTTAATAACATCTTTTCCCTTAACTTCTTTATATCTTTAGAGTAATCATCCATATTGCGTTGCTCCAATTTATTGACATTAGTATATCATCAGTATGACAAGTTGTCTATTTAACTTTGTTATGTATGATATAATATACACGAGGATTTTTCTTATGATAATTAAAGTTGTAGAGATGGATATAACCAAAATGGGTAATCTAGTTGATGTTATTGTTAATGCTGCTAACGAATCTCTTTTAGGAGGCGGAGGAGTTGATGGAGCAATTCATCAAGCTGCTGGACCACTGCTCTTAAAAGAATGTGAAAAACTAAATGGATGTGAGCCAGGAAACGCTAAAGCAACAAAAGCTTACAATCTTCCTCAAAAATACATAATTCATACGGTAGGCCCTAGGTACTATTCAGATCCAAATCCCGCTAAAACTCTAAAGAGTTGTTATCAAAAAACGTTAGAACTGGCTGACAGTCTAGGATGCGAAGGTATTGCATTTCCTTCTATATCTACCGGAATCTTTGGATATCCAGTAGAAGAAGCATCTAAAATTTGTGCTGAAACCATATTTGCATTCAAAGGAAAAAAACTAAGATATGCTTATCTTTGTGTTTTACCAGGCCAAAAACAAATCGCCCTTGCCTATGACAAAGCGTTCATGAAAGAATATCCAAAATATTTTTAAAGTTTGATTTTATCTAAATATCTTTGGCACTTTTGATAAGTACAAGAAGATGCATCAAGCACTTCCAAAGCATAATTAGCTAATGCTATACCACCATCAATATTATCAATGGACTTGCATATAGTGAGTCCTTTTTCTATAGATGGCATCATTGCGTTCATTAATGTTTGTGGGCACATTTTTATTGCGTACAAATCATAAAGAATTAATCTCTCGGTCTTTTCGATGTGCTCTTTATCATATCTATAGAAATAATTGATGAAGAACATTAGATCAAAATGAAATGCTGTTGCTAAACAATTTCTATCTGATGCTTTAGCTAATTCTAAGTAGTAAGCACAAATAGAATCTATTAAATCAAAATCAATTCCTATTTCTTCGTTTGTAATTCCAGTAGCAATATATTTCAAGATTGTAAATTGAGTTGAACAAGTCACAAAGGTGGCATTAGACCATTCTTCATGAGCTTTTTCTAAAACAAATTTTTTTATGTGTTTATCTATATCACAATTTTTAAGATCGGTTTCCAAAAAACTTAGTATTTCTCTACCGTTGGTTTTATTTGTTTCTCCGCACCTTTTTAATGCAGTGTTTTTAATATCAACAATATTACGGCTATTTAATAAAGATTCCATGTAAATATTTTATATCATTTTTACAAAGAATGGGATTTCATAATTTTAGAAAACTTGCCCACTTGGGCCATTGAAACCAGATAAAAGTTTGTGATAAATTATTCCCGCTGTTCAATTAGATCTGTAGTTACATTTCTTTGGAAACAAGCACGTCCTTTTGGAAAGAGAGCCAGACTCACGGCTCTTTTTGTTTCTGGTTTTCAAAATTTCAAAATATTTTCTCAAACTGTAAAAATTGAGCCTCGCGTATTTTAGAGGTGGGGCGAACGGTACTATGAAAAAATCCCCACAGCGCTAGCCGGGGGGGAGTATAAATACATTTATTAATTAAGATTAAAGCTTTGATAGTTTTCTTTTTCTATCATCTGCTAAAGCTAGAGCCTCTTCTTTTTCTTTAGGATCGTCAATGACAAGTTCAACCAATTCTCTAAAGTATTGGTCTTCATACCATATTGGTTTTGAATCATTGTTCCACCATTTAACTTCTCTAAATAACTCCCATTTATTTCCATTACCATATAATTCATATTTAATTTTGAAAAATCTCCCGTGATCTTCTTTATTAAGAAACATTTCAAACACTTTTGCTGGAATAACTTCGTGTCTTACCTTAAACCGTTTATCTAAATATAGAACAGCAGTAATGTTTTTGTTAATTGGAGTATAGTTAATTAACATTCCTTCATAAGAACCGAATCTAGGATACAAAGGCGTTGCTTTCTTTGAATACGTCAATATCGTATCACGGTGAGTTTTTAATGTTTTAGAAGCATCAGCCCATATTTGAAATTCAGCCTTTGCTTTCTTATAAGCTTTAGGATCTACAGATCTCATATTATTTTTCCTTCTTTCTTTGTTTTATTTGAGAAGCTTTAGCTTTAATTTTGTCATATCGAGCTTGTCTAATAATGTTACTAGCTTCAGTAAGTTCATCATCATTTACATCCATCCATAATTCAGGTTGACCTTTATTTTCCATGATCTCAAGTTCCTCTTTCTTTGGATGGAACTCTCTTCCAAACTTAACTGTTAACAAATATTTGATGGCTTCAACATCTGGAGGAAATTCTTTCTCTACTTCTTGAATAGCTTGGTAATTCCTACCACCACCATCTTTCTTCATAGATCTAACTTTAGTGGTGGATACGAATCCAACAGCTTTCTTTTTAAGAGCAGACATTACATCTGCTTTAAGAAGCTCATCTCCATACGCTAACGCATCTCTGATTTCTTTATGATTGTTTTTTAATGAAATGAACGTGGCCTCGCTAATACCTAGGTCATGAGCCATTTTCTTTTGTGAGTAAAAATTAGAACTTGCGCCTCTAAGATATGCAATCTTTGAGTTTAGTAGTCCTTCACGTTTCCATTTGATGAATGTGTCTTCATTTCTTCTCACTTTCTATTTACACTTCCTAAAGCCCTTAGTGATTCAATTTGTTTAAACACTATGACCCGCTTAGATATTATCAAATCTAAACTGCTCCGGGAACGTGTCTAATGTATGCATTTTACTTTGTAAAGGTTGTTTTTGATATGGTTACTAATGGTTAATTAAAGTAATGCTTATTAACTAGAAAAGAAGTAAGAATATATACTCATACTTCCTCTCACATACATTATCGAATGTAATAAATATTCCTTATTATTTTTTGTAAATATTTTTCGATATAGGTTGTAGCTATATCCAAATCCTTATTACTTATTCCAAGGAGTATTGAACCAATCAACTAATTGTTTAATGGTATTGCATTCAAATAAAGGATTGGCTGAGAATTGTCCGCCTTTCTCTTTTCTTCCAAAGACAGCGTATTTTTTATTATTCCAACAGCAATCAAATTGAACAGTGAATTGAACCTCACCATCTTCTAGATCTGCAAATCTAAAGTCATCGTATAATGGGCCATTTAAAGGACAATTGTTCTTGAACCATACATAATTCTTATCCAAGTTAACTTTGCCTTTCCCATTGATTTGAATAATGATTTTACCCATCTTGTAGGTCTTGGCTCTGAGTGAAGTATCTTTGCAGAACCAATCCCACCATCCAGCTTTGATTTGAGTCTTGATATCTGAATCTGAATATTGCTCGGTCATGAAGTTAATGGACCATTCTCTAACTGATAGTTTCTTTTCCATGGTTCCACCTCTATTCTTCAATGTTGTCTAGATTATCTTCGGCTTCTTGAAGAGAACTAACAGTCTCCTCTATTGTTGAAGCTGTGTTATCTAGCCACTCCTGGCGTTGCTCTTGAAGCTCTGTTAATTCTTCCCTGTTTTCATAAGGCTCAATATCAGAACTTTCAGATTCTAAATCGCTTTGAAGATCCTCAAACTCAAGTCTAATAGAGCTAAGCTTTTCCTTAAGTTCTTCAATCCTCTTTTTAAATTGTTTTTTGGTGTATGTTGCCATATCAATGACCTCCTTCTTTGGTCAGTGATATATTCGCTCTATATCTTAGATATAGCAACTTAATAAGACACCATTATTCGCCTTCATAAAACGATCTAAGCCATTCTTCGTCAGCTTTTAATCTAGCGAATCCAGATAGTACTGAGTTTCTAAAATAGGTATATCGATTAGAGACTTTGAATCCACTACCGTCAATCCATTTTCTGTTTAGAATTCTATGAACGTTGTAAGACAATACTTTTTGGAGATCTTCCATATTAGCTTCTTTTTCTAATCTTGAAAGAAACTTCTCATAACAAGGCAATTGAATATCTGTTGGTTCAATTAGTCCTGCTCTAAGAATAACTTCAGTGTAATAACAAATAGGAAACGGTATTTTTTTAATCGCTTCATTTATATCAATTATTTTCTCTATATGTTTTGTCTTTTTGTTTTCCTTAGCCATATATCGTTATCCAAATGAATCTTTTATCTAATATATCTATTTATCTCTTATATCTCTTCTTTGCTTACTTTCTTTGGTTTTCAAGAAAGCTCTCAAGATCTTCCTTACGAATTCGATATTGATTACCAATAAGGACAGCTCTTAATTTTCCAGATTTGATATAGCGAAGTATGGTGTTTCTTTTGTAATGAAGAATTTCCATTACTTCGTTAACTGTATAAACAATTAAATTAGTGTTTTCCATTTGTTTTACCTCCCAGTACTAGATCAGACATTAATAATTCGCCATTGTTAGCTTCTCTATCGATACCATGAACATAAATCATTGTTGTTGAGATATCTTTGTGTCTAAGCAAGAGCTGAGCTTCATTTATACTCATTCCTTGCTTAATTAAATTAGTGGCCAATGAATGTCTGAGTGAATGTGCAGAGTAATGCGGATCGTCAATTCCGATGCTTCTAAGAAGCTCTTTAATGACAGATCTAATTCCCCAAGTTGGAAGTCTCTGCGTTTTTGTATTCCTACTATGGGTTACAAATAAAGCCTCTTCTGAATCATCTCTGGAGAATAAATAATCTTCGATAATTGAATAAACTTCATTTGAGATTTTTGCATATTGAGATTTATCATCTCGACCTTTACCTTGGATAAACAAGATATGAGTATCGTTTTTAATTGATAAATCTGCTTTATTTGCTCTTTCTACTTCAATGGTTCTAAGACCAGTTGTAGCAATAAGAGCTGAGATGGCATAGTTTCTTTTGCCTTCTGTTGTTGTAGCTAATTTCCCAGCTTTCTTTAGAAGCTTAGAAACTTCTTCAATTGTTAATGCGCTTCGTTTGAAATCTTTAGTTATCTTTTCACCTCTGATTCCTAACATGATGTTTGGATAAATATCATTACTGGCTAAATCAACGAAGAAGCCTCTAAGCACTACCATCATCTTCTGAACCGTAGCAGAGCCAACTTGCTCCCTTAGATACTCCTTATAGACAATGAGATCTTCTTTATTTGGTGCAATTATTTTTTTGTCTATAAGGTAATTTCTAAATGAAGTAAGCATTCTCTTATACGAATCTTTGGTGATTGGCTTTCTATCTAAGCCTTGGATGTATCTGTTTATTTGTACGTCCCAATCAATATTCGTCTGCATGTTTAGTTTCTAAAGAATCTAAGTATTCCATTTCTTGCTTATACATTTCATCAAGTGGAATAGCTAATGCAGAAGCGATTAGTCCCATACATCTAAAGCTAACTTTATTGCCTGCATGACCGCATTCAATACGGCTATAGTGCTGGCGTGTTATACCTGTTAATTGAGAAACCTTATTAACAGACAATTTAAGCTTTAGTCTTCTTGTAATTAAGTACATTCGATACTCCATATTCTTTGCCTCCTTTCGTAAAAGTTAATGTTTGTTTCATTTCCTGCGTTCTAGTTTTAGCTCTAATGATTCTTGGTATTCTTTTTCTAATGGATACAAAGAATCGAGACTAACACTAAATACTTCAGCAATACGTCCCATGGTGAGGAAGGATACTTTTCCTCCTCTTTCACCAGATTCGAGTCTTGCATAATGTTGATAACTTAGGCCCGAATCACGTGCTACACGTCTTTGCGAGAACCCAGCTTTAGATCTTAAATCAACTAAGTATTTTCTCATGCATGTACCTCCTTTTGGTTGCGCTTTTTATCAGAGTTTTTTCTGAGCACACCAATATTTTAAACCATTGATAAAAACTATTCATTTGACTGCAAGAAAATACTAAAAACGCAACAAAACAGTAGCGAAAGTATCACAAAACATATGCTGGACGTCATTTTAATTTGCCCCGGATAACATATCGCGCAACCATTTTTTAACATTACTTTTTACATTTTGCTATCTTTTTAAATTCAAGTTTGTTAAGATTTTATCTAGAGGTGACAGTTATGGATGAAAAAGAGCTCAGAATTCAAATTGGCGATCGTATCCAAGAATACAGAAGATTAAGAGATCTAACTCAAGACGATATTGCTTATAAACTAAATATTTCAAGACAGATGGTTAGTAAATACGAAAGAGGCGAAGCTAAAATTGGAATTGCTAAGGCTAGAGAAATCTGCCACTTATTAAACATCCCTGAAGACTTTCTATATGCAGATAAAGAAGTAGTTAATTCAGAATTTAAAGGCGAAATGGAAATCTACACCATTAAGCAATCATCTGCCGGTTTCGGAGCTTTAAATAATAAAAAATGGGATTTGGTTCCAATTACAGATAAGAGCAATAAACAACTTTCTTATACATTAGATTTCGGATTAAAGAATATTAAGATTGTTGATTTGTATGCAGTAAAATTATCAGAAGATAATAAGATATTAAACGCACCTAAGGGCGCGATAGTAATCGTTCAATATCCTAATGCTGGTGAAATAGATTTAACAAAACCTATCTATGTCTTTTTAGAAATGGAAATTCATCTTTATCAAGAGGGCACAGATTATGATGGAAGCCAAAAATTTAATACAAAATTCCTAACAAAGGTTGTTCCTGTTCAACAAATGAATGAAGACTTTAATGCCTTAAGCTCTTATAGAACTTACAAAAAGCTTTATAAATTTACTGCTCCAGATGATAAAGAATATTATGCTGATGGCAAAACAATAAAAGAAGCTATTAAAGGCATAGTTAAAAAGGTAATCATAGATTATTAATTTGTCGCCTGTTGGACACTATGCGAGCAGATCCACCTCTGCTAAAATATAGGTGCAATTATTTAAGAGATCTTCTAACCACTTTAGGCTAGGAGATTTTTTATGTTTATAAGACAATCATCCATTAATTCAGGTTCATTAATCGGGCTACCGCTGTAGTAGTTGCTTTTTAACTTGATAAGCAAAGCTAATAGAGTGATTTATATAACACAGGAGGAATATCAAATGAAAGATATCAAAATTGACATTAATGATATTGCATCTGGTGTTTATTCAATGCTCTTAAAAAAGAAGCTTCTAACACCGGATGAATATCATCTGCTGAAGAGCAAAAAACTTAAAAATGAAGAGGAGGAAGAAAAAGATGAGCCAAACAAGTGATTCTAAACAAATTCAAATCATTGATGCAGATCCTAAAAAGAACATTGTTTATGCAGAAAGAGATAAGAATTTATTTAAAAGAGTTGGTGCTTATTGCCGTGTTTCAACAGAAACTGATGAACAATTAAATTCTTACGATCAGCAAGTTGAAGAATGGAATAGAAGAATCCAAGAAAATCCAAACTATACCTTAGTTAAGATCTATACCGACAGAGGCATTTCTGGAACTAGTGATAAAAAGAGAATTGGTTTCCAAGAAATGATGATGGATGCTAAAGCAGGAAAGCTTGACCTAATTCTTACCAAATCAATATCTAGATTCGCTAGAAACACCGCTCTTACACTTGAATCTATTAAGAAATTAAAAGAATGGGGAGTTGAGGTTTGGTTTGATAATGAAAATATGTCATCATGGGACCCTAAGAGCGAAGCTATGTTTGCTATTATGTCTACCATGGCTCAAGAAGAATCACGCCACATTTCAGAAAACGTTAAATGGACATTCCAAAAGAAAATGCAAGAAGGTTATGACTTCACTTCTACTTCTAGATTCTTAGGATACGATAGAGATCCTGAAACAAAACAGCTAGTAATTAATAAAGCTGAAGCTGAGATTGTAAAGATGATATTTGATATGTACACTGCTGGAATTGGCCCTGCTGCTATTTGTAGAGAATGTGAAAAGCGCGGATATAAAACAGGGGCTGGCAAAACCAAATGGATTCAAACTACAATTCAAGGCATTTTAAGGAACGAAAAATATAAAGGTGACGTATTGCTTCAAAAAACTGTAACCTTATCTTATTTGGACCATAAACGAATAGATAATAAAGGCCAAGCCAAAAAGTACTACATCGAAAATAATCACGAACCAATTGTTTCAAAAGAACAATGGGAATTAGCTCAAAAGATGATAGCCAAAAGAAGAGAAGCTGCAGTTGGAAAGGATACCGATCATTCCAAATACAATTCTAGACATCCGATGAGTGGAAGATTGCTTTGTGTTCATTGTGGAAATGGATTCACTAGAAGACAATGGGTTAATGGCGGGGATGGGCTTAGATACATGTACCAATGCTCGCGTTATATTCATGGAGATATTGGTGATAGATGCCCAGCAAAGCCTGTTAGTGAATTGATTCTAATGAAGGCAACTTGTGAGATGCTAAATGAGCTTGTAATCAAAAATAATGGGGTTTTTAAGAAGATTTTGAATCATATTAATGAAATTCTCGGTTCAAGAAATCTCACAGATGACATTAATAAAAAACTTGTTGAAAGAGATGACATCGAAAAGCGTCTTAACTTCTACCTAGAACAAAAAATGAAATCTAGAGATGAAAATGAAAGATATTATCTTGAAGGCAAATACACCATCGATTTAAGAAAGTTAAATGAACTTGATAACGAACTTAAAGAATTAGAAGCCAAGCAAATGGAAAGCGAAAATCTCTGTGAAAGAATTGAGATTATTAATAAGCTTCTTGATGTTGAAGAGATCACTCCTGAAATGCTCACTATCGATATTGTTGATGCTGTTATCTATAAAATCATCGTTATTGATAAAAGAAACATTATCTTCTGCATTGATGTAAATCATGAACTTAATTATCAAGAATTTGTAGATAAGCGAAAGGAACTAACTTACAACCAGCCTATTCTAGAAGGAATCACGCATCATCAAGGCACTCAAAGATTAGATTTTGTGAATTATAAAGTTATCACTTTCTAATAAAAAAGTCTGCGCTCTAGAAACGCAGACTCGCCAGAAAGGAGGCGTATGACTCATCTGAAATAGCTCTTAGAGGAGAATCTAATTACTATTTCCATTTATTCTACTGGTTCAACATCATAGTATTCACAAAGGGCCAAATAAGCTGCATAGCGTTTGGCTCCTTTTTTACTATCAGAAACAGCTGCTTTTTGAATTCTATGACTTCTTATATAAACTTCTGCAGACCATCTATATTCACCTTCATACTCAATTTGTTCATCAGGAACTGTATAGATTGGTTCAGAAATATAGCCATGTTCAAATAATTCTTTTAAAGAGTTAATTGCTGTCTCCAATTGACACTTAGCTGGATATTCATCTTGGCCATCTTCTACTTCTGACAAGAATTCATCAATTTCTAATAAATCACAAATTAAATTTTGAATTGAATCTAAATCCCATTCTGAATCTAATGTAATTGCTCCAATAATTGCTTCAAAGAGATCTGCTTTAACTTTTGTTTCTTTCCATACCTTATTGGTGATATCGCTTTTACCTAGAAACAAGAATTGAGCCAACTGTAAATTATCAATTACATCAGCTAGATTCTTATTGCTGACTAACTCTTTTTTAATTTCAGTAAACTTCTGTTCATTTCTATGAGCTTTGATACAGAATTCATCAGCATCATTCTCTTCATCATAGAATTTACTTTCAGATTTATAAAATCCATATCTTTCAGTTAATTCTTTAGTAACGCAGAGATCTAAAACTCTATCACCAATGAATTCTAATACTTCGTTGTTCTCTCCGCCATTTTCAGCAGACCAAGAACTTCTAGTAAAAGCTTGATACAACAAATCAATGTTGTTTTGAAAACGATATCCAATAGCGTCTTGGACTTCATTAATGTAATCACTTAATTGTTTCATTTTGATTTTCCTCCTATTAGTGATTGTCCGAGGAAATAAAAATAGACCTAGTTAGAGTAATTCTTGAGCAAAAGAATGTCCTAAGGTCTAATTTAATCAAAATAGTTTTTGTAAGACTTTTCGCTTAATTCTGCTATCTAGAATAGCAGAGCCAAACGGATCGCATTACTCAATTACTTTGAGGAAATCAATCCTTCCTTTTCGGACACTTATATTGTAGCACAAGAGTTAACATTTGCACAGGAAAGTTTACGAACTGTTCCCTGTCTGGATACAGCTGTTGCAGGTGTCAAGTGGCACGGGCACTCTGCTGTAATTTTTCCATAATTTCACCTATTTTTAATGAAAAATCACCCCATTATAGGAGTGACCAATTTGCAGAAAAGTGCGATGTAATCGGGACTTTTTCCAATTACTTTGTATCTCTTATAATAAGAGATACAACTGTTTCAACGTGGAATGTCATTGGAAACATATCCACTGGTTGAACGTCACCAATCTCATATTCTTTACTTAACAGATTAACATCTCTTGCTAAAGTTTCAGGCTCACAAGAAACATAAACAATCTTTGTCGGTTTAACTCTAAGTAATGAATTAATAAATCTTTCATCGCATCCTTTTCTTGGAGGATCAACGAAGACTACATCAAAATGTACTCCATCTTGAGCTAGTCTTTCTAAAGCAAGACCAGCGTCTTCACATATAAACTTAGCATTCTCGATTT
>CALEHV010000034.1 GCA_937876465.1 uncultured Bacillota bacterium
TTTTCAATAAAAAAGCACATTTCAGGTGCGAAATGTGCAAAGTTACAATGTGGCAGGGGTGATAGGAATCGAACCCACGTTAGCGGTTTTGGAGACCGTTGTACTACCATTGTACGACACCCCTAGGCACGAGTTAAATTATAAGAAAATAACTCTTTTGTTTCAATAAATAATTTTTAATTATAAACTTCTGACAACTTTATTAACTAAAGCCATATCAACTTTACCATCAAAATTCATCTTAAAATGTTTCATTACTGATGGAATGGATTTGTCATCAAGTTTATTAATTTCTGCTCTAATCTCATCTTCAGAAAGCATCTTTGGAAGATATTTAGAAATTAAATCAATTTGAGCGTTAATATTTGCGACTTCTTCATCTCTTCCTGCATTAGCATAGCTAATTCTTTCTTCTTCGAGTTTTTTTACAGTTTTGCCAAGAAGTCTAATAACATCGTTATCAGAAACTTCTTTTCCTTTTTCTCTAGCGTTAATAACTTCGAGTTTATATTTTGCTAAAACAATTGATAAGACAGCACGAGCATTTGTGTCTCTTGCTTTCATAGCTTCAATATTAGCCTTTTGTAATTCTTCGATAATCATATTATAAAGTTTCCTTTCTTAACATATCTCTTGTAGATCTATAAAGAGCAAAATAAATAGGATAAATTTCAAGACGGCCGGCAAACATACCTAAAGTAAGAGTCCATTGAACGCCAATAAGATTTATTCCTGTATAGCCAATACCACCACTTACTCCATCGGAAATGCCTGTACCAGATATTGATGAAACAAATTCAAACATTGCATCAGCACCTTGGATTTGGCCTTTTCCAAATAACATAATGGAAACAGTTCCAACAAGAACGATTGTTATGTATAAGAGAATATAACCAAACGATTCGAAGGATTCAGATTTACTAACATGATGTTCTTTGCCAAGTCTATTAACATAATGAGGATAGATTGTTCCTTTATAATTTAACTTATCTCTAATCGACCAATATAGGGATTTAAATACAACAATAAATCTATATTGTTTAATTGAGCCAGCAGTTGAACCCATTCCACCGCCAATTGTCATTGTGATAATTGTTAAAAAGACAGCAATTTTTCCAAGAGTATTTATATCACCGACAGACGAAAAACCTGTTGTTGAAATTGATGAGATAAATAAATATGTTGAATGTCCTAATGCAGCAATAGGATCTTTATTAAATAAATTTTCTGGGGTTCCATCTAACATAATTGCAGCAAAGAAAATAGGAATAAAGATTATGATGAGTAATCCAAAGAATTTAATTTCGCAATCTTTAAAGAAATCTTTAAATTTACCTCTGAAAATAAATAGGTGAAGAACAAAGTTAGTAGCCCCTAAAAGCATTAAGACACACGAAACTGTATTAGCAGCAATTTCGTTTGGACGTATTCCAATAAAATTAGGTATGCCGCTATTTGTAATTTCAATAAGACCAGCTGGTCTGGTTGAAAAACCACCAGTAGCAAGCGCTGCAGTAGCATGACAAAATGCATCAAATGGTTCAATACCTGCTATAAATACATAAGCTAATGTTCCAACAAGAATATAACCAAGATAAATAGCTAAAATTAATCGAGCTGATTTGGCAAGGTTAGGCATCAACTTATCGTTGTGGCCTTCAGCAGTATACAACCTAAGTCCGTGTCTATCTGATAAAGCGGAAGTAACGATTAATACCAAGCCAACTCCACCAAATAATTGGATAATTGCACGGAAAATAGCCATTAAATGGTATCCTTCAAAGGCTGTAAATTCCACTCCTACAGGAGAATCTTTAAAAAAGAGAGTTAAACCAGTAGTCGAGAATCCTGAAGTAGACTCAAACACGGCTTCTGTGAACGACATTTTTGAACCATTACTAAGCATAAACGGAACTGAGCAAATGAGGATGGCAGAAATCCAAATAAGAACTAACAAAATAGCGTCTTGAAATTTGCCAAGTTGCATTTTTTCTCTTTTAAAAATTAAAAGTAAGTACAAAAATAATCCTACAACAATTGAGCAAACACTAGGGATTGCTAAACTTAAAATAGTATTAAATGTTGTAGTTGATCTGCAATTTGGAAATATTAAAGCTACAAACGGCAACAAACAAATAATGCCAATAAGAATTAAGAAAATTCCTAAGTAGCCAAATATTAGTCGATATCCACTCGCGATCTTTTTACTTTTCATCACTTCTATCGTCCTCACGTTGGACAAATTCTACAATACTAGGTTGATCTTTCTTGCTTGTAACAATAAATAATTTATCGCCTGGTAAAATAACAGTTTTTCCTTTAGGAATTAAAACATTAGGCTTACGATAAACACACGAAATAGTACCTGTTGATGGAAAGTTGATATCCATAATTTGCTTATTTGCAATGATATTTGATTCACGTACAGTGACTTCAACCATAACAATTTTGTCATCTTGGAAAGATATTGATTTAGTAAGTTTTTCTAATGATGTTTCACTAAAAATTGAACTTGCTAAAAGATATGTAGAAGAAATAACCGAATCAATTCCTAAGTCACGAAATAATTCAACATTTTTTGGGTTATTAACAATGCAAATACATTTTTTAGCATTGAACACCTTCTTAGCAAGCATACACGAAACATAGTTATCAGTATCAACATAACCTAGTGCAACAAAAATATCACAATTTTGAACATTTGCTGCCTCTAAGACGTTAATCTTCCAAGGTTCACCATAAATAACTGGTAACTTGTTCATCTTAGCAATGTAGTTAGAAGTTTGCTTGCTTGAATTAATTATGATGAGATTATTTTTGCGGTTTCTGAATTGCTTGATAATGTAATCAGCAGCATGACCGCCATTAGCAATAACGATTTTCATTATTTTTTGCCTCCTCTCATCAAAGTAAATTTATCAAAAGATAATTCGAATGGCGAAATAACATCAATGTTAAGCCCTTTTAGCAAAATATCGTTTGAAGGGTCGTCTAATCGAACATAAATATAAGGAACATTGTAAATTTCGCGGGCAACATGTGCTACAAAAATATTTATATTATCATTGCCAGTTGCAATAATAATTTCTTTTGCAGAACCTATATAAGCATCTTCGAGAACAGATAAGTCTGTTACTTCTCCTTGAACTGTATAACCGGAGAAACTCTCGCTCAACTTATCAAATGCAGATGAATCGTTATCAATAATCAAAACATTTTTGCCAGACGAGGAGTCCTTACAAGCAATTTGAGCACCAAGACGACCACAACCGACAACAATTGTTTTATTCTTTAGTTTAGATGTTTTTCTCTCCATTCTACTTTCCTTTCTTACAAAGTTTTCTTATTTTATACTTTTAAAATCGTATATTCAAGAATACACATTAATGTGTTTTTAAAAAATCTATTACTGCCTCATCGTATTTTTCAGTATTGTCGTACCTTAAATGAGAGTGTCTTCCGTTTGGAATATAAACAAGTTTTTTATCTTTAGCACCACTTAAGTCCAAAAGTTTTTTAGCTTCTTCAGGAACAGCGAATATATCCTTTTCTCCAGATAAAAGCAATGTTGGGACAGTAACTTTCTTAATCAGAACCTTTGGGGTCACCTTATATGGATTTACTTTATTATGTTTTTTAATTTTTCCTAAAACTTCCCAAATTACAGGGTAAACAGGGTGCTTTTCATCTATTATGTGTCTTTTATAAACATTAAAAAATGAATAAAACATTCCATCTGCGATCATTGCGTTAACATACGATGGACATTCAGGATGTGTGAGAGCAACACAGCACGCAGTTGCGCCACCACACAATCCATAAAGTGCGATTGAATCAACTTTCATTTCATCATGTAAAAATTTGCACCAATTGATTGCATCTAGGCCTTCGCCTTTTCCTAATGTAATAAGATCACCATCGCTTAATCCGTGACCTCTAGGATCTGTTAAAAGAATATTGTAGCCTGCAGCTTTAAATGCTGGAGCATAATAACACCCATAGAAACAGGTTTCAGTTCTTCCAGGAAGAAGCATAATTGCTTTTTTGTTTCCAAAATCATAATATTCGCCGTAAAGCTTCAAACCATCCGAAACAATTTGGACTTCTTTTATATATTTTTTGTTCTCTTCTCTCCAAGCAATGCCTTGATTGTACATGTCGAGATGAAAACTTACAGAAGGATCGCTGCAACCTCTATCAAAATGGAATTCTTTGCTTCTAGTCCATTGCTTTTTATAAAGCTTATCAGCAATAGGCATTGTTATTAAAAGCATTGGAAGTACTACTATAAGTAGTAAAGCGAGTATTACTCCACCAATAATTATTAAGGTTAATTGCCAAGGTTCTAACATTATTTAATTTTTTCCTTTAATGATAAGAAGAGATTTGTTTCTTCTTCACGAGATTCGGTAAGTTTTTTGCCCATATAAAAATATGCGCATAAACCAGGTCCAATATTAGGACCACAAACTTGCGAAACTGGGACTATGACAACATCTTTGACTTTCATTTCCTTCAAAAGTTGTTCTTTAAATAGTTCTGCTCTTCGAGCTCTATTAGTGTGTCCGATAAAAACTATTTGGTCTTTTGGATTTTCTATAGTAGCTTTCATATATTCAAGAGAAACTTTGTTTGCTGCTGCGTCTCCTTTTATAGTGCCTAAAGGCATCGATAAACCAGCATAAGTAAAATCGGCAATTGGTTGAACACCAACTAATTGTCCAAAGAATGCTTTTCCTGCAGCAATACGACCATTTTTTGCTAAAAAACGTAGATCGTCCATAGGTCCTACTTCGTGTACTCTATGTCTATTCTTGTTTAACCATTCAACGTTTTCATCAAAAGACATTCCGTTTTTCTTATTTTCAGCAGCATAAACGGCAAGTAAGGCAGATGCTGAACCATATTTTAATGTATCAATAACAACAATTTTATTATCTGGATAATCATCAGACATAATGTCTGCAAAATTTCTAAATCCGTTAACGGTTCCGCTTAATGCACTGGAAAGAACGAATATGATAACATCTTTGCCTTCCTTTAATAGAGGAACTACTACACGTGAAAACTCTTCAAAAGTTGCAAAAGCAGTCTTAACCTGACCAACTTTTTTGCTAACCATTTTATAAAAATCCTCATATTTAAAATTTTGCCATTCAACATCAGCTAATGTTTCACTTCCATCTGGAAGATAAACAACTGAACGAATAATATCTTCGTAAATACCAAATTTGATTCTATTTACTTTATTTAAATCACATGACGTGTCTAATACAATTTCATAATCCTTCATATAAACCTCCTAATTATTCGACCTGTGAATTATATACTAATCCAATCCCCTTTGTTAAGTAATACAAAGGGAACATAATTAACGGCAAGCATAAAAAATATGCACCAAATATTGTAAAATTACAAATTCTACAGAAGAACGACACAGTAATTAATAAACTAATCAATTCTAATAGTTGATACAAAACCAATCTAAATATTGTTTTAGAAAAATTAACTGGTCGATGAATAATTGCAGAACAAATTAAATGAAAAATTAGCATAATTGGTGATGCAATTAAGACCGAGAGTTCATAATCAATAATAACTGGCGCACTTCCACCATCTTTAAATACAAAATAATAAAATAATGATGCAGTTAAAACACCTATTAAAAATGTTAAGAAATTAATTGTTCCTGAACCTAAAATTGAACCTTGAATAAGTAACGTATCCAATATAGGTCTAAAGTGAGTTGTTCTATTTCCATCTTCATAAATTGTTTTAACTGCCAAACAAACATAAGGGATTTCTTTTAGTTGAAGATAAGTAATGACTCTCATCTCATACTCGTAACGATCCCCTCTAATTTTGATCATTTGAGGAATTATAGAAATAGGAAAAGCACGCAAACCGCATTGATTATCTCTCATATATCTATAAGTACTCAATGCTTGGGTAAATCTTGATAAATCATTACCTAATTTAGATTTCAAAGGAACTTTAACATCAAATTTTCTTTCAGATATAACCGGGACTTTACGTTCTATGCATTTTTCGTACACTCGTAAAATATCTTGTATTCTATGTTGCCCATCTCCGTCTGCAGTAATTACGCATTCTGAATCGCTAAAATTATCTAAGACATATTTATATCCGTGTTTTAAAGCAAATCCTTTTCCTTTATTTTTTTCGTATCCAATAACTGTGGACCATTCTTTACATGTTTCAAATATGCTAGAAAACTTTTCTCCACTGCCGTCATCAACAATTAAAACTTTGAATCCGTGATCTGCTAAGGCTTTAGATAAAACAATTAAAGTTTCTTCTGGTTGATATGAAGGAAGTAGTATAACAGAATTAATACTTTTTTCTTGCATAGAAAAAATATAACACTTTTATTTTGTTTTTTAAAAATATTAGTTATTTCTTTTTCAATAATTAATACCTTTTATATAATAAAAATTTAATTTTTCATATGTTTTTACGTTTTACATTAAAAATGAAAAAGAAGGTCGATGACCTTCTAATATTTCAAATGGTGACCTATATGCGATTCGAACGCATGAATGTATCCGTGAAAGGGATATGAGTTAAGCCGCTTCTCCAATAGGCCAGATTTTAAGTGGCGCCTACCGAGGGACTCGAACCCACGACCGATCGGTTAACAGCCGATAGCTCTACCGACTGAGCTAGGTAGGCAACTTAAAATGCTTAATTATCTTACCACACGAAAGGTTTTATTTACAATACTATTTTTACTTTTTTCTTTTTAATAAGAATAAAGCCGTGGCAAATTAGTTTCACCACGGCTATATTTTTATTGATTTTCTTAATCTATTTGAGGACCTTTATCAGAGAATTGTGAATTGTATAATTCGGAATAAAAGCCTTTCTTATTCATTAATTCTTCGTGATTTCCGCTTTCAATAACGTCACCATCTCTCATAACAAGAATTAAATCACTGTTTTTGATTGTTGATAATCTATGAGCAATAACGAAGGATGTTCTTCCTTTCATTAATTTATCCATGGCATCTTGAATCATTAATTCAGTTCTTGTATCAACAGATGATGTAGCTTCATCAAGAATAAGCATTGGAGCATTTTGAACCATTGCTCTAGCAATAGTTAACAATTGTTTTTGTCCAGAGCTAAGTCCTTCAGACAATTGACCATTGTATCCGCCCGGTTGTTGTCTAATGAATGTATCGCAGTGTGTAGCTTTACAAGCTTCTATGACTTCTTCGTCTGTAGCATCTCTTCTCGAGAATTTAAGGTTTTCCATAATTGTTCCTTGGAATAACCATGTATCTTGAAGAACCATGCCAAATAAGCTTCTAACATAACTACGATTAAGATCTGCGGTATTTTTTCCGTCAATCTTAATTGTTCCAGAATCAATATCGTAGAATCTCATTAAGAGATTAACCATTGTTGTTTTACCAGCACCAGTAGGTCCAACGATAGCAATCTTTTGTCCATGTTTTCCAACTTCAGAGAAGTCTTTAACAATAACACGGGATGAATTGTATCCAAAACGGACGTGTTCAAATTCGATGTTTCCTTCAACCTTTTCGATTGAATCTGTTTTGCTTGTTTCATCAATTTCTTCAGGTTCGTTAAGGAATGCAAATATACGCGTTGAAGCAGCTCTCATTTGTTGAACTTGACCCATAACTAAAGCGATTTGGCTTAATGGGTTAATTAATTGTTCGATATACATAAGGGCTGTAACAATTGCAGTAGTTGTACCGATATCAGGTTTGCCTAATTCTTGGAAAACATTAAATGCAATAACACCACCAACAGCACAAACAATTGCAAATGAGAAGTTTGTCGCAAACTTCATAACTGGATCTAACAAACCACCGAAATATTCGGATTTGTAGTTTGCTTTTTCTAAAGCCTTATTTGTCTTATAAAACTTATCATATTTTTGTTCTTTAGAATTGAAGACTCTAAGAATGTTGTAAGCTGTGAAGTTCTCTTCACAAAGTGAGTTCATTGATGCAAGTGTATTAGCATTGCTATCAAAGTACTTTTGAGATTTGGTTGAAATCAACAAAAGAATAAAGAATGCAACAGGAATCATACAGCAAGCAATAAGTGCTAATTGCCATCCTGAGAAAATGAATAATAAAACAATAATTCCAACTAGAGTAACAACAGATGCAATAAATTGAGATAATGATAAATTTAATGCATTTGATATTGTTGATATATCATTTGTAGAAATAGAAAGGATGTCACCGATATTTCTTGTATCAAAATAATTTAATGGTAATTTATTAATCTTCTTTGACATTTTTTCTCTTAAGTCAAATCCGATTTGGGTAGTGCATCCTGCAATAATAAAGAACTGAATATAGTTCATTACAAATGCAACAAGGCCTACACCCATTCCAACAACAGCAATAGGAACAATGGCATTAAACATTTCATCAGCTGTTGCTGTTTCACCACTGTTAAATTTTAAAATTTCTTTTAAGATGCTTTGGACAAAGATAGGGGAAGAAATAACACCTAAAGTTGCAATAATAGAGAGCAAAACGGCAATAATAATTCTCCATTTATATTTCCCAATAGAAGATAAAAGAGAAGATTTCACTTTTACTGGACTTGTATTTGTCATATTACTTTCCCTCCTTTCCTAATTGAGAGTTAGCAATTTCTTGGTAAACTGAACAATTCTTTAATAATTCATCGTGTTTACCGTGTCCAACAACATTGCCTTCATCCAAAACAATAATTTGATCAGCATCAATAATTGTTCCTACACGTTGAGCGACGATAACATTAGTTGTTCCTTCGCATCTCTCTTTAATTGTTCTTCTAAGGATTTTGTCTGTACGATAGTCTAAAGCAGAGAAGGAATCATCAAAGACAAAAATCTCTGGTTCCATAATAATAGCTCTAGCAATACAAAGACGTTGTCTTTGTCCACCAGATACGTTTCTACCGCCTTGAGAAACTTCGTATTCATATTGATTTGGTAATTTTTCAACGAAATGTGCAGATTGAGATATTTCAATTGCACGAATAAATTGTTCATCAGTAGCGTCTGGTTTTCCAACACAGACATTGTTTCTTAATGAATCATGGAACAAATATCCTTTTTGAGGAACATATCCAAAACGTTTGAATAAATCATCAAGTTTGTATTCTTTAACATTAACGCCATCAACTAAAATTTCACCTTCAGTAGTGTCCATAAATCTTAATAAAAGATTAACGACTGTTGATTTACCACTACCAGTAGCACCAATAAACGCAACAGTTTCGCCTTTATTTACTTTGAAGGATAAATTTTTGATGACAGGCACATCAGCACCTGGATAAGTGTATGTAACATTTTTAAATTCAATTGTTCCAACTTCATTTGTTTGAGCACCATTTCCGTCTTTAATTGAAACGTCGGAATCTAAAACTTCAAAAATACGTTTTGTTGAAGTTAAAGCTCTTGGAAGAGTTGTAAATGCAAAGATTGCAAGAACAATACCAGCAATAATTAAACCAGCAAATTGTGCGTAAACAGTGATGTTAGCAAACATTTGTGATTTAGCTTCGCCAGTGGCTTCAGCAACCATCTTTGCACCAATCCAGCCAATACAAATAGTCATGATAGCAGCCAAGAACATAATTGCAGGGTTGAAGATTGCAATCATTCTATTTGTAAACTTGTTAACCCTGTTAAGTTTTTCGTTATAACTTGTATATTTCTCTTCTTGATAGTCTTCTGCATTATAAGCACGAACAACTCTTAAACCTTCTAAGTTTTCTCTTGTCAAAAGATTTAAATGATCTACTCTGGTTTGAATTTCAATTTGTCTCTTAAATGCGAGTTTAACAACTATACCAATGAGAGTAAGAATTACAACAAGCAATATAGCAATCAAAACCATGATTTCCCAAGGAATTCTCCAAGGTCCTGAGGATGCATCTTGATTTGGACCAACAAGCATAATAACTAATGCATAAACAGCAATTAATGGTCCATAAATCAAATATCTGCCAGCATAATTCAAGAACAAATTAACTTGAGTAAAATCATTAGTCATTCTCGTTAATAACGAGGTTGTAGGAAATTTGTTCATCTCGTCGCTTGAGAATTTAGCGATTTTTTCATAAAGTTCTTTTCTTGTATTTGATAAAATAATTGATGCAACTTTAGAAGTTAGTAAGCCAACAATAATTGAAGAAATTAAAGCTAATGCAGCAAACACTACAATAGCAATTAAAACCGTCAATGAATAGTCACGCAGTGAGGCATCGTAAATGTTTTGGATAATTCTAATACCGTCACCCATAACTGTTGGTAAAGCAACTTCACTGGCAACTTGAATCAAAATAAAAAGAACAAGCACTATGTAAAGCCACCACTTTTTACCAATACGTTTTAGTAGTTTAAACATAAATAAAAATCCTTCAAAATATTATAAAAAATTACTACTGCTTTAAGCAATAGTAATTTATATGTTCTAGATAAACCTTATAATTGTTTTTCGATTTCATCTAATAAGTCTTTAACTGTAACAAGCTTAGACATATCAACATCCTCGAAATGAACGCCGTATTCTTCTTCAAGTTGAAGTAATAATTCGACGACATCAAGCGAATCTAAACCTAATTCACGAATTTTATCAGCATCTTCGACTTTGTCTTTGTGTGCTGCTTCAGCTAATTTATTCTTAATTTGTTCTAATGTTTCCATAATTGACCTCTTTTTGAACAAATATAGTCTACCATAGACTCGTTATATATTAAATAATCAATTCTTTGTTATATTGTCCTATTACATCAAAGAAGTGACTAAGCACTTCCTTATTGTTTAATTACTAGATGTTGTATCCGGAGTATAAACAATTTGAGTTGTTGCAATTTCTTCGACTCTTTCGCCAACTTTTGAACTCATTTTTCCAAAAGATGCGACCATTGCTGTTAATACAACACCAAATATTGCAATAGTTAGAATGATGCCGAGTAATTGACCTTTAATTTCAGACATATTTTCTCCTTTCTAATTATAAAAACCTATAACAACACTTCTAGTGACAGCAACTTCAATTACATCGCTGCTTATTATCAAAGTGTCAAAAGGTTTAAAAATTCTATATTCAAATAATTCCCCCAAAATTGCAGGTGTATCTCCTATTTGTTCTATTTCACCGCCGCTTTCTCTTCTTACAAGTTCTATAGCTTCATCTGTTATGTAACCTTTTTGAGAAATTAAATAGCCTACACTTACACTAACAGCGTCTAAATTTGTATAAGTAAATTGAATGCCAATCAAATCTCCAACAAGCCCGAACAAAGGGACTAGAAATAAGAGAGAAAGAATAAAGCCAAGTTTAGATCCCATTAACCATTCCTCCTATTACTTCAATGATTCCAAAAGTAATCATTACTATAAGTAATCCTGACCCAATTAAAGGAAATGTATTTAAAGATGACAAAGATTTTTCTTTTTTCGAGAGATTTGTTTTATACGTCTCATCCCTTAATTTGGAAAATATCATTTCAAATTGAGAAAGATGCATTAAATTGTTTCCATCATCAACTATCTGAAATATATCAATTAACAGTTGTTCTAATTTTGGCGAATTAAACTTCTTAGCAAATTTAATAAATGGATTAATAGTCTTGTCTTGATCAATGTCATTTACAAATTCGCATAATCTTTCTTGAAGTTTTAAGCTTGCAAATGGTATTAATTCCTTAAATGATTGATAAACACTATATCCATTCGAAATATAAATTTTGAAAAAAGATAATAAACCTATAAACTCATAATTTAAATTTTCTTCTTGTTGAATGGCTATGCCCTTATAACGAGTTAAAAAAATATAATCAACTAAACCTGCAGATACGATGCAAAAGGCCATGCAAATTATATTTTTTAAAATAAAAAACAACGCAAAACCTATGCCTATTCCAGCTAAAGCAATTAATGCAGCAAACAAAATTGTTGTTTTAAAATTTAATCCAACCGATTCAATTTTTTCTCTTAATTTATTCATCCTCTATATCCTCTTTAATTGGAAGATTCACTAACCTAGAAACGAATACATGGCTTGATAGCAAGAAAAGCAAAAAGAATACTATTAATATAATTAAAAAGATAACGGAATTTAGCATCTTCATGTAAAAATCCATAAGTGCAAAACGCATAAAAAGAATAACAACAAATGCTAATGCCCATAGAATTACAAATTCAATTGCTTTATTTTTTGATATCGTTTGAGTTTCGTTCATCGCTTCCTCTACTCTCGAATTTTCCGCAAGTAGAGATTCTGAAAGCTTTAAAACATTACCGCCTTGATCTACATAAAGAGACACTACATTAGTAAACATTTTGTAAATTGAATATCTAAAATAGTTTTTCAAATAATCAATCTTTTCATTTATGTTCATTTCTTGAATTTGATCTACATAATTGTGAAAATTTTCCGATGTGTTATGAGTGCTTTGTTGGAAAGCGTCTTCTAACGATTCTTTAATTGATAAGGTAACTAAAAAAGAATTAATAAATTTTGTGCATGCATAAATGCATTCTTTAGATGCTAAATATGTTTTTATCTTTTTTCTTATCACCAAAAAATAATAAGCAATAAAAATTAATAATATTCCTAATCCAACAAATAGGTTATTTGAAGTTAAAAACGCAACCAAACAAACAAATGTTGAAATAGAAACAGCTGCTAAATCAATCTTTTTCATATCATTCTCCCAGCAAAAATACTTGCTTCATTTTTCCTTTATCAAGTCTGCCTATAGATTCAATGAATCTGTGAACTGTATTATCGTTACCGATGCATCTTTTTAAATAAACAAAATTTTTAAAATGTGAATTAATGTCTTTTTTTACATCTTCTAACATTTGATTTTGATTATCTAATTGGACCATTCTTGCCATCCTGTTAGGCATTTCTCCAAGATTATAAGAATGTAAAGTTGTAATTACAGGATGCCCAGACATAACACTAAGCAATATATCCGCCATTTCTTTTCCTCTAGATTCGCTAATAACAATCCAATCCGGATTGCTTCTTAAAGCATTACGAATCAAATCTTTAAATGTTTTTTCTTCCATATTTGGAGAAACTTGCCAATATGTTATATCTAAATTTTCGTTTTCTCTTAAACACTCAAGTTCTTGGATATTGTCTATGACAATAATCCTTGAATAATCTTCAAGTTGACAAAGTAAATATTTTTGCAATTCGGTTTTACCAGACCCTGTCGATCCTCCTATAACAATTGATTCTTTATTTTTTAATAAATTAATAAGATATTCCTTTTCATCAGGAGTCATAAAACCTTTATCATTTTCTATACGATTCGTTTTTGAACTTATTCTTATAGAAAACGAAATTGATTTTTCCTCATTTGCTTTAACAATCGAAGAATGAACTGCATTTATCCTATAAAGGCCCACCGATACATCTAAAAAGGGTTCTGTAAAACTGAATTGTTTCTCACTTAAATTCGCTACTTGCCTGACAAAATCAAAAACATAATTTAAATCAACACTAATATCGCTTTTTCTTCTTCCAAGTTTATTGTGCATATAAAAAATGCTCTTACCATTAAACGAGATGTCAGTAACTCCATCAGTCTTTAATAAATCTCCAATAAACGATTCTTCTAAATACTTAATTAATTTTGCGTTCATTTTAATTTCCTTTAATATTAAAAACACGAGCTTTTTCATAATGAAAAATCATATTAATTTCTGCTTTTAAAGATATCTTCACTGAGTAACAATATTTGCCAACACAGTAGCTATTCTCGTCATAGTTATAAAACAAGTAACTTGTTGTGTAATGATTAACGTATCTAGGCAAATTGTTTTGAAAATATTGTTCTGAAAGTTCAACGAGTTTGTTTTGGTCAAAATACGGTTCGATTTGTTCGCCGTCGCTTCCAATTGATACAAGCGAATTTTCCAAAACACCTTTGTACATAAGCATAAATGTGCGGTTAACACCAAAGTACTCAATCGAGCCTATCGAAAAATTGAGAAATAATGTAGCGATTATTAAGTAAAAAACAGTATTAATCATTAATGTACAATAGTTTCTCCTAACTCAAAATCCGGTGTTCCACTATGTGAAACTAAGCAAAAATCCGAATCGTAACACGACCCATAAAAATCTCTTATTACTGTAAATTCAAAAGGAAGCGAAATCGTCACGCGATTATAACCACATTCGTAGAATGTAAGTAACATAAGTTCGCTGTCTTTGCTTTCAAAATAATTAATTGGAAAGTAAAAGTTTTTTGTTTCTATATAACCTGGATGTTTGACCTTAGACATGTGTAACGTTAAAGGATCGACATAAAAAGGTTGTTGAAATTTAGGGACAATACTGTTTACGCCATCATAAGTTAATGTAATTTCACATCCTGTTCCAGTTATTTCGTCATCTCTAATTTCATCGAAAAAATGCAAACTATTATCTACATATAAAGAAATCTTTTTGCATTTAAAGGATGTTATAGGTTCTAATAACGAATAAGTTAATTTAAAATGACTTAATTTTAAACATAGACCTGCATCAGGTTCGTATATTCCGTTTGTTCTATTACAGGTATATTTTTCTGCAATATACCTTTCGTTGCCGTGATAAAAGTAATATGTTCTTTGCTCAGTATCGAACGACCTATAGTCATTATTTGCAAAATTTACATTACTTTGCCTATCTTTTAATATAAAACTTTTAGTAAAAATCGGATTTACTCTACGCGAAAAAAGTTTCAAAGTAATTTCAGCATCTTTCCAATTAATATAACAATCAACTTCTCTTTCTAGAAGATAAGTTTGGGTTGTAAAAGTTGTACTAAAAAGCTCAACCTCTTCATCATAAATTGGATTGTAAACAGTACAAGTGATTCTCCTAAACTCTGCTTCAATTGAAGATGCTGCTACAACTAAATTAAATTTTGTTCCTGAAGAAGGGCTACAAATAATTTGATCAATACAGTTTTTATATTGATATATATCATTTATTTTTCCTTTCTTTATATTTGCTGTTAAAAGCAAAGGAAACATTAAAAATAACCTAACGTACATCATGCCATTGAAAAATTATCTAAGAATTTTCGTGCAACATTTAATCTCATTCGATAATAAGTCGCTCTTGAAAATAAACTGATCCACCAGTTTTTAGCCAATGGGGTAAAGTATTCTTTCTCAAGAATCGATTTTTCTAACGGATCAAATAGTTTCAATGTTTTTTCAACTTCATTAACATAGTTGATATAAAACTTTGCTAAATCTTCGTAGATTCTTGTTAGATAAATCTCTCTTCTAATAGCTCTAATTCTTCTCAGAGAAAAATTATAATTGTCGGCTATAGATAGAAGTTTTTTGTGTTCAACATTTCTTAATTTCTTTTCCATAATAATGTTCTCCTTACTATTCCTATTTACAAAAATTTCAAAAATTTATCACTTGAAGTTAAAAAATGCCGATACAATCGAATAAATTTTTTCTGTATTGTTGCGACTAATTATTAAGTCTATAATTACAATAATGATTATTTTAGTTGGCGCATCTGCATCAGGAAAAACCGCAACAGCATTAGAATTACAAAGAAAATATGGCCTTGTAAAAGCTGTTACTACAACCACACGCGAAATGAGAACGGGAGAAACAAATGGGGTTGATTATTTTTTCATCTCCAGAGAAGAATTTCTTGAAAGAAATAAAGAAGGAAAATTTGTAGAAAACACTTTATATAATAACAACTTTTATGGTTGTGGAATCGACCAAGTAAGCGACAACAAGATTATTGTATTAGACCCAAATGGACTAAGAGCATTCAAAGAGCTCAATGATGACCATATCGTCACATTTTATATCGAATGTAATAAGACTACACGTGAAGCACGCATGCGTTCTCGCGGTGATAAAGAAGATAAAATAAAACAAAGATTGGAAAACGATGTAATCGATTTCGACAAAAAGAAGATTGGAAAAACCGACTTCGTGGTCGCTACTGACAATTTAACAATTGAACAAGTTGCAGACGAAATATATACAAAGTATATAAATAAACTTAACAACATAAAAAAATAGTTCTCAATGAACTATTTTTTTAATCCGAAATACCAAAGACAAATCGCTCCGGCTATTAAAGCTCCCACCACAATCAAGGAAATGAAAACAAACCAAAATATAAATTTATCTGATTTATTTTGCATTGAAAACTTTGGCTCAAAATCAGGTCGTTCAGTCATCTTTTTATTTTTACCAAAGTTCATTACTTAATTTTCCTTCCTTGCTTAACGAGCACTTTTTCGACAGAGAATTCATCTGTTAATATAACCTCAATCTTAAGGTTCTTATATTGTATTTTATCACCAAACTTAGCAAATCTTTCTAATTTATCTAAAACGAATCCACCAACTGTATCATAATCAGCTTCTTCAGGTGATTCTATTTCGAAGAAATTAAAGAAGTCATCAATGTTCATCATACCGTCTACTTCATATAAGTTACGTTTAACTTTCTTAATTGGTTCTTTAACTTCATCCATTTCGTCGTACATCTCGCCAACTAATTCTTCAAGAATATCTTCCATTGTTAAGACACCATCGGTTCCACCATATTCATCTTTAACGATAACGATGTGGTTCTTTGTTTTTTTCATGTTTTCTAAAATCTCAGAAATACCCATCGAGCCAGGAACATACACAGGTTCTGAGATAATTTCTTCAACATTTATCTCTTCGTGTGCTAACAACTTACGTAAAACAATCTTGGATGAAATAATACCAACTACATGGTCTGGAGTTCCTTTGTAAACAGGAATTCTTGAATGCTTATACAAACCATCCAATTTAATCAATTTTTCAATAGGATCTTCGATATCATAAGCAATCATATCAACACGAGGGGTCATGATTTCATGAGCGCTAGTGTCTTTAAATATGATTGCGTTTTGAATTAGTTCACTTTGGTCTTCATCAATAACACCTTCATCTTCAATTGTATCAACAATTTCTTGAAGTTCTTCATCTGAAGGAGCGACTTGTTTTTTAGCTTTACGAGTAAATGGCCATGCAAAGAATTTGCCTATTGATGAGGAAACAAATACAAAAGGAAAGAAAACTACTTTAAGTACTAAAATTGGATAGGCTAATAATAAAGACAGTTTATACGAATACGATCTTCCTATTACCTTAGGTAATATTTCACCAAAAATTAATAATACTACAAGCAAACAAGCTGATAAAATTGTTGACCAAATTCCTTTGTCTAAACCGCCAATCGCTTCTTTTCCAAACTCGACTGCAATAACAGTTAAAAGCGAGGTTGCACCAATATTAACAAGGTTGTTTGAAAAAAGAATTGTTGTAATAGTTGTGTCGTAATCATCTGCAAACTTAAGTGCGACCTTAGCTGCTCTACGCCCTTTTTCAACATCCTTTTTTAATCTTAATTTATTAACAGCTAAATAAACCATATCGCTAGCTGAAAATGTTGCTGAAAGCAAAATAAGAACACCAACTACAATAAATAACACAATAACTAATGCCGTATTCATTATTTATCTTCTCCTTCAACTTCAGTTGGCTCAGCAATTTTTCCAACAAGTTCTTCTAAAACATCTTCCATGGTGATCAAACCAAGAACTTTTTCGTCATGTTTAACAATAGCTATATGAGTATGATTGCGTTTAAAGCCATCAATCATCTCGTCCATTTTAATTCTTGTATCAACAAAGTATGGTTTTTGTAACACAGAAAGAATTGGAACGTTTGGATTTTTCAAAACCGCTTTAATATATTTTTTAACAACTAGAATACCTACTACTTTATCCACGCTTCCATAAACAACAGGGATTCTAGAATATTTATTAGAAAGAATGGCATCATTAATCTTCTTTCTATCCATATCTTTGATATCTATCGAAAACATTTTGTTTCGTTTAGTTAAAACTTCTTTGACGGAAGTATCAGTAAATTCTAATGAGTTATATATAATATCAGATTCATTATCTTCAATAAGTCCTTTTTCTTCGATATCATCAACGATATTTGTAAAATCCTCCTCGGTTAGAGTTGGTTGTTTATCCATTTTGAAGATTTTATTAAATAATTTAATAATAGAACTGAATATAAATGTTAAAGGAAAGAAAAGGTATTTAAAAAATTGCAGAAAATATACATTGTTTATTGCAACCCTATCAGGAATTGCGACTGCAATCATTTTTGGTACCATGTCTCCAAAAATATAGACAATGAATGTCATTATAGCAGTCGAAATCAACGAAATTAGAGTCTCGTTAATTATGCTGCTAAAAATATTGAAAAATAAGAAAGAAGATATTGTTGAAATAGCAACTGCGACAATATTATTTCCAATTAAGACTAAAGTTAAAGTATTATCAAATTTTTCATGAGTCTTCAAAATAAGCTTGGCAGTTTTATTTCCTTCGTCTGCTTTGATTTTGAATTTAAATATATTTAATGCAGTAAATGCAGTCTCTGATGATGAGAAAAATGCGCTAAGAATAACTAAAATAATAACAATTACAATACACAAGGGTATAGGAATATCCATATTTTTAGTTGTCCTCCTTAGATAGCAATTATATTATCATACATTTACGCAATATGCACATATACAAAAAAAGATGAGACAAAAGCCTCATCTTTTAATGTTTAATTTAATTAATCTTCAGATTCATCAGCGCC
>CALEHV010000035.1 GCA_937876465.1 uncultured Bacillota bacterium
TTTATGATATAATCCAATCATCTAAATTAATGTCTAGATAATTGGGTACCTATCACCTTGGGTGGTTTTTTTATGCTTTAATTTTATCGATTAACTTGTGCAAGGATTTGTACACAAGCATAGTAACCAAAATAACAATGGAGTCTTTAATAAGATTGAATGGCAAAACCGCCATTAAACCATACGCCCATTTAATATCTTTAATAGCTGGATTTGCTGCTTGGCAAATAGCCAATAATTGTTCATCGTTTAAACCATATACAGACATATAAAAAGGAACCATTGCATAAATATTTAAAATTACTGAAATTACAACTTGGCATAATGTTCCAATTGCAATGCCAATAGCTGCACCGCTGAATCTTCTTCTATGTTTATAAAATAAAGTTGCAGGAATAATAAATGCAGCAGACAAAATGAAGTCCGTAATTTCACCAACACATAGTGTTGAACTTAAAGGAAGTTTAATAACTGTTTTAATTAACAAAACACATATTGCTGAAAAAGGGCCATATGCAAAACCTGCAATAAAAGCAGGAATCTCATCAAAATGGAATTCTAAAAATGAAGGGAATATAGGTACAGGGAATTTTAAAACTGGTACTGCATAAAGAATTGCAGCCATTGCACCAAAAATTGCGACTCTAACGATAAAGCGTGTCCAATTAATTGATTTTTTTGTAATATTTTGATCAAAAAATACTTTAACAAAGCATGTTAACCAAGCTATAACTACGATTCCTAAAATAATTACTCTAGCCATTAAAAAATACCCTTCTTCAGGGTAAACAAAATGTTTCTCTCATCCAGACTTTACTGTCGCCTCTGGAATTTAACCAGATCTGCCTTTCGGCTCGCGGGGTATACCGCCGGTTAGGAATTACACCTTACCCTGAAACACAATCATTATATCACAATTCTTAAAGAGGTGACTTAGAAATTTCAGCAAAGTTTCTTGGATATTTGTTCTTTGTCCTAGACATCTTTTGAACAACAATCAAACTACGTTTTTCTTCGCTATTTGGTAAAACATATTTTTCTATTTTTTCTATTTTCGAATCAAGAACCTTTAATGCATGTTTTGCATTGTTAATTTCTTCTTCACAATCAAATAATTTTAATGCGATTAGTTTTCCTTCAATTTTGAGTAAAGGAATAGCTAATTCGCAGAGCACATTCAATTGTGTAACAGCTCTAGCAGAAACATAATCAAAAGTCTCTCTATTTTTATAGTCTTCTGCACGTGATTGAACCACATCAATATTGTCTAAATATAATTGTTTTTTAATTTCATTTAAGAATTGAATTTTTTTGCCATTCGATTCTACTAAAGTTACTTTTAAAGACGGATTGTAAATTGCTAAAGGAATTCCAGGAAAACCAGCTCCTGTGCCTATATCACAGAGGGTTTTTCCATTAAAATCTATGAATTTTGCAGGGAAAATTGAATCTATAAAGTGTTTTAAAAGGATACCATCTTCATCTAAAATAGCGGTTAAATTAAACTTATTATTCCACTCTAAAAGAAGCGACTCATACAAGGCAAATTTATTAACTTTTTCATCGTCTAATTTGAGTCCTATTTCTTTGATCAAATTTAATAGTTTTTCTTTATTCATGTTTAACCTTTTTTAATTGCAAAATTAACATAGAAATATCACTTGGATTTACGCCAGATATACGCCCAGCTTGTCCTATTGTTAAAGGTCTAACTTTTGTTAATTTTTGACGTGCTTCAACGGCAATTCCGTCCATATTCATATAATCAATATTTTCAGGTATTTTATACTCTTCAAATTTTGCAAAAGAATCCGCTTCTTGTTGTTCACGTTTAATATAACCTTCAAACTTGACGCCAATTTCTAGTTGAGCAAGACCAATATAATCAAGTTTTATATCTTTTAGTTCATCGATTAAATAAACTAGATGTTCAAACTTAACACCAGGCCTTCTAAGCAAATCAATAGCTAGAACACCACAACTTAATGGTTCAATACCTTGACTAACTAAATAATCAGTAACCTTTTTACTTGTTCCTAAATGAACAGAGTTAAGAATTTGAATTGCGCGATCAACTTCCTTATTTTTGTTGATAAATTTTTGATATCTTTCTTTTGAAATCAAACCTAATTTATATCCGTAATTTGTTAAGCGTAAATCTGCATTATCATGTCTTAATAACAAACGATATTCGGCTCTAGAAGACAAAAGCCTATAAGGCTCATTTGTTCCTTTTGTAACAATATCGTCAATCATAACACCGATATATGCTTCGTTTCTTTTTAAAATAAATGGTTTTTTACCAAGTATATATAAAGAGGCATTAATTCCAGCCATTAAACCTAATGCTGCAGCTTCTTCGTATCCTGAAGTACCACAAATTTGTCCTGCACCATAAAGTCCTTTATATTTTTTAAATCTTAATGTTAAGTCAAATTGGAGAGGATCAACACAATCGTATTCAATCGCATAAGCGTACTTTAAGAATTCAGCATGTTCCATTCCTTTAAGTGAATGAACCATTTGTTCTTGTATATCTTCTCTCATAGCGGTTGAAAAACCTTGAACATAAATTGATTCTCCATCCCTAAATTCTGGTTCAAGGAAAAGTTGATGACGTTTCTTGTCTGTAAATGTCATAACTTTGCTTTCAATTGATGGGCAATATCTTGGTCCAATGCCAGTTTGCAATCCGTTATATGTTGCGGTTTTATCTAAGTTACTACGAATAATGTCGTGTGTAGTTTCGTTTGTATAAATTAACCAACAAGGAATTTGTTTTTCTAATGGTAAAAAACTTGTAGTTTCGTATGAAAAAGCAAGGTTGCCTTCCATTCCTAATTCAACTTCAGCTTCTGAGAAATCAATAGAAGATTTTTTAATTCTTGGAGGGGTACCCGTTTTGAATCTAACAATATCAATACCCATCTTTTGCAAGGATTTTGATAGGCCAATTGACGGTTTTTCGCCATCAGGCCCACCTGAAACTGCTTTATTTCCACGTAGAATTGCACCTTCCATATATGTTCCAGTTGCAATAATTACAGCCTTCGATTTGATGAGTGTTCCATCTTCTAAAATTACGCCATCAACAACGTCGTCATGATAAGAAATTCCGGTGACTTGAGCTTCAATAATTTCGAGATTTTTAGTCTCATCCAACATTTTTTGAACTTGGGCTGGATAATATTTTTTATCTTCTTGAGCTCTTAAGCATTGAACACCAGGTCCTTTGCCGGTATTAAGCATCTTAATTTGCAAATATTCTCTATCTGCAGCAATGCCCATTACACCACCAAGCGCATCTATTTCTCTAACAACAACGCCCTTAGCAGATCCACCAATTGATGGGTTACAAGGCATGTTGGAAATCATTTTCTTATTTAATGTTATAAGTAACGTTGAAAGACCCATGTGTGCTGCTGCACTACATGCTTCTACACCTGCGTGTCCGCCACCAACAACAATTACATCAAAGTCTTTCATTATCCTATGCTTCCATCCATATCCATTTTAATAAGTTGATTCAATTCAACTGCATATTCCATTGGCAATTCTTTTGAGAATGGTTCAATAAATCCCATAATAATCATTTGAGTTGCGTCTTTTTTAGAAATTCCGCGAGACATTAAATAAAATAATTGATCTTCATTAATTTTACTTACTGTTGCTTCGTGTTCAATAAATGAACTATTGTTCATAACTTGATTTGTTGGAATAGTATCAGATTTAGAAATATCATCCAAAATTAATGTGTCACATTCAACGTGTGATTTACAGTTCAATGCATTTTTCATATGTCTAACTGTTCCACGATAATTAGCAACACCACCATTTTTAACAATTGATTTTGAAATAATAGTAGATGAAGTATTGCTTGCTAAATGAATCATTCTTGCGCCAGCATCTTGATATTGTCCCTTACCAGCAACTGCAACTGATACACAATAACCTCTAGCGCCTTCACCTGCTAAAACACATGCAGGGTATTTCATATTTGTTTGGGAACCAATATTTCCGTCTATCCATTCCATGGATCCGTTTTCCATAACCAAGGCACGTTTTGTAACTAAATTAACAATATTTGTTGACCAGTTTTGAACAGTAGAATATCTACATTTGCCGCCTGCTAAAACTACAATTTCAACAACTGCAGCATGCAAACTGTCCTTACTATAAATAGGTGCAGTACAACCTTCAACATAGTGAACGCTTGCACCTTCATCAACAATAATTAATGTTCTTTCAAATTGACCAGATTTTTCATTATTAATTCTAAAATAGGATTGTAATGGTTTATCTAAAACAACTCCCTTTGGGACATAAATGAAGGATCCGCCTGACCAAACAGCACTATTCAGTGCTGAAAATTTGTTATCAGCATATGGAACGACTGTATTCATATACTTTTTAACAAGTTCTGGACACATTTGAACAGCTTGATCTGTTGAAAGGAAAATAACTCCTTTATCTTCAACTTCCTTGAGCATGTTGTGATAAACAGCTTCTGATTCATATTGAGTAGTAACTCCAGACAAATATTTTTGTTCAGCTTCAGGAATACCCAATTTTTGAAATGTATTTTTAATTGTTTCAGGAACTTGTTCCCAATCTTTTGCAACTTTTTTACTTGGTCTAATAAAGTATGTATAAGATTGAAAATCTAATTTAGATAAATCAGGGCCAAATTTAGGCATTGGAAGTTTGCAAAAAGCATTATATGCTTTTAGTCTAAATTCAAGCATCCAATCAGGTTCATTTTTTAACTTAGAAATTTCTCGAACAATTTCTTCTGATAAACCTTTTCCAGTATCTAAAAGAGAAACATCTTCGTCTTTGAATCCGTATTTATATTCTTGTTCCTTTAATAACTCTTTTTTATCCATAATTATTTATGCTCATGATCGTGGCAGCAAACAATTTGTTCTAAGCCATCCCAACCTATAGTTGCACATTTAATTCTTGCTGCTTGTTTTGAAGTATTCATGAAAACAATAGCTTCATCTAAAACAGATTCATCATATGGTTGTTCGTGAATCATATTTTTATATTGTTCAACGATATACATGGCGTCTTTATAGGTTTTACCTATAACTAAGCCACACATAATATCGGTAGATGCAGTCGAAATTGTGCATGCAACACCATCAAAACAACAATCTTTAACACTACCATTTTCTTCTAAAACATAAATGATAATATCGTCAACACAGTTAGTAGAATCCATATGCACTTGCTTATAAGTTTCAGGATTACTTGGAGTGTGTTTGTATTGAGGATTGTCGTAATGATCCATGATGATTTGTCTCATCATTTGAGGATTAATTGAAATAGGCATCTAAAAAGTCACCACCATTCTTTAATGTTTCAACTAAGTAATCAATTTCTTCCTTAGTTGTATAGAAATAAAAGGAAGCTCTACATGTTGCAATCTCATTTAAGAATGTAACAAGAATTTTTGCACAATGCTGTCCAGAGCGAACAGCAATTCCTTTACTATTTAAATATGTTGCTAAATCTTGAGCAAATACACCTTTAATATTAAATGTAATAATGCCAGCTTCAGCATTTTCGTTATAAATAACGATATTAGGAATTTCTTTGAAACGTTTAATTGCATAAGTACGAATCTCGTGTTCGTATTTATTTATATTTTCCATTCCAATATTTGTAAGATAATCTATTGCAGCTTTTAAGCCATAAATGCCTTCAATATTCATCGTGCCTGCTTCGAATTTGGTTGGTGCGTTAAGGTATTTAACATCACCGCACATATCGAATTTTGCATTCATACCACCACCAGACATTAATGGATCCATTTTTTCTAAGAGCTCATATTTTCCATACAAAACGCCAATACCAGTTGGACCACAGCATTTATGTCCAGAGAAGCTTAAAAAATCTACATCTAAATCTTTAACATTAATTTTCATGTGAGGAGTTGATTGAGCACCATCGCACATTACAAGTGCGCCATGTTTATGGGCAATACTCGCAATCTTTTTTATATCTACAACATATCCAAGAACATTTGTAACATGCGCAATTGCGATTATTTTTGTATTTGGTGTAATAGCTTTTTCAACATTTTCTGGTGTTAATCTTCCTTCCTTATCTAAAGGTATATAACTTATTTTCGCACCAGTAATTTCACTTATTTTAAACCAAGGAAGAACATTTGATGCATGTTCAGCTTGAGTGATTAAAATTTCATCTTTTTCAGTCAAATATTTGCAACCATAGCCATAAGCTATTAAATTAATTGACATCGAGGTTCCTGAAGTAAAAACAATTTCATTTTCATTAGCGCCTATGAAGTTTGCTAATGTTTTTCTTGCTTCTTCAACCTTTTGATCTGCATTAAAGCAAAGATCGTAATCTCCACGATGGGTGTTTGAAGTTTCTTTTGTCAAATATTCATTTATAGCATTAATAACACAATCAGGTTTGAATGTTGTTGATGCGTTGTCCAAAAATACAAGATTGTGATTTTGCATATTAATCTTCTTTCTAAACATTGGAAAGTCTTGTCTTATTTTATAAGGATCAAACATTACATTGCCTCCTTAATTGCGTTTTCAATTTTTTCTTTATTTTCATCTGAGAAATATTTGGAAATAGGTTGTAAATATCCTCTAGTAATTAATTCCCTTGCTTCATCTTTTGAAAGTCCTCTAGACATAAGATAAAACATATGGTCAGAATTAAGTTGTCCAACTACAGCTGAATGGCTTGCTTGAACATCGTTTTCGTCAATACATAAACGAGGGGATGCAACACCATTACTTTCTTTATCAAAAACAATGATTTTGGCAATCTGATTTGTAACTGATTTTTTAGCACCATTTTGGATGCGATTTTCGCCAGTAAAAATGACTCTCGATTTGTCACGTGCAACACCATAGTTATCCATCAATGCAGTTGTATGTCCAACAAGGTGATTAAAAGAGACATCAAAATTCTTCTTAAAACTTTGATTTGCAAGTGTTGCTAAATGCCACTCGCATGACGCGCCTTCTTCTATTAAATTAACATTAGAAATAAGATCAATATTGCCGTTTGAAAAATCTGCAAAAACTACGATTAAATGGCAATTATATCCAACTTTTGCAAGGAAATTTAACTTTTTATCGCTTCCTAAATTAAGCACTTTAATTGTTAAAGAAGCACCATCTAAAAGTTCCACCGAAACATCATCAATATCGGTGATTTCTAAGTCTTGATTTTGGTTAACTAATTTAATAACTTTTTCCATTATTTTGACTTTAAAATTTCCTTAGTTGCGCATGTTCCAATTGATACGGAATTCATCTCTGTTTCCTTCTCAATTTCAATGCCTAATTCTTTACGTAACCATTCATAGCCTTGAGCATCGATTTTTTGGATCAATTCACGACCACCTTCAACTGCAACTTTTCCATTGACTAAAACTACAGCATGGTCAACATCAATTAACTCATACAATCTAGCATAGTGAGAGACGATAACGAATCCTCTATTCTTTTGTTCTTCTTTAATAATTTTTGCAACGATTTGAACTGCATCAACATCTAGTCCAGAATCAATTTCATCAAGCATAACAATTTGAGGATTTAGAATGAGCATTTGAAGAATTTCGTTTTTCTTCTTTTCTCCACCTGAGAAGCCTTCGTTTAAATTACGATTTGCCATTTCAAAAGGAATGTTTGTTCTTTCGTATGCATTATTAAGAAGTTTATAAAACTCAAATAAAGAAACAGGTTTTTCTCTGTGTGCATTTAAACTTGCTTTCAAAAAATCAGAGTTATTAACACCAGGAACTTCGCTTGGATATTGCATTCCAAGGAACAAACCAAGTTTGCTTCTTTCATTAACTTCGAGTTTTAAAACATCTTTTCCATCGAAAAGAATTTCACCTTCGGTTACGGTATAGTTTGGATTGCCCATGATTGTTTGGAGAAGAGTTGATTTGCCATTACCGTTTGGACCTAAAAGTGCGACCGTCTTTGACGAGTCTATTTTTAAATTTAATCCTTTTAGAATTTCTTTCTCTTTCACGTTTACGTGAAGGTTTTTAATTTCAAGTACTGACATATGCATTTTCTCCTTCAAATCTTCACATATTCTACTCGTATAAAAATGGGGTTTCAAATAAAACGATAAGAAATCGTGCAAAGATAATTCTTTGGACACTTTTTCGTAACAAAATTAAGCCCAAAAATATAGATAAATCTATCTCAATTCGCTAAATTCTATTTGTATTTATACAAGAGTTATTATATTATTTACTCGCTATGTTTGAAAAAGGAGGAGCACAAGGTTAATTATGAAAAGATCAAAAATTACCTTAGGAATCATGACATCATTACTTGCTTGTTCAGTTCTTGCAGGCTGTAATGGCGCAAAGTATTCCCCAGAAGGCTATATCTTAACCTATAAAGACTCTGCTGGTAACGAACAACATTACACTGCTAAAGATTTATTCGATAGCTACTATGAAGATTCCAGCAAAGTTTCTTCAATGTTTGACAGTATTTATAAATTAATCGTCCGCAACTACTTCACCGAAGGAAACGCCGGACATGATAAATACAATGAAATATTGAAAAACGCCAAAAATGACGTCGAAGGCGTTAAATCCAAAGCCAGCGAAAACGCTGACGCAAACGATTCTGACTACGATACAGAATTCCATACTTTATTAGAAAGCTATTCATGTAAAGATGAAGCAGAATTGTTACAACACTTTATTTATGAAAGAGAACTTTCTGAATTCAACGAACAATTCTATTCAGATGATAATATGAAGTTCTTACGTGACCACAAAGTTGAATCCACAACTGAAGAAGATCCAGAAAGATATGTTAAAAATTATGAAGGATATATCTCAAAGAAACTTCCATATCACGTTAGACACATTTTAGTTAAAATTGCAGATACTGGTTCAACCAATTTCTGGAATGCAACAATTGATGAAAACGATGCTATTGAACTTTATGACGTTGTTAGATCATTAGCAGAAGGTAAGCAATCATTCGGTAAAATTGCACAACTTTACTCAGAAGATGGTTCCAAGGACAAATTCGGAGACCTTGGTATCATGGATTACGACACATCATTTGTTAACGAATTTAAATTAGGTATCTTTGCTGCAGAAAACTTATACAATAATGCAACAAAAGAAGCCGTCAAAACTTCCCATATTTATATGGGTGATCCAACAGTAGCAGGAACAATTGCTAAACAATATTCTGATGTTGTAGGTTCATCAATCGGAAAAATCAAATATGGTTCATTCTTAAATCTATACGACACAAGAAAAACTACAAAAGATGATTTGAACCGTGATGTTAACGACGGTAATGCAAATTATTTCCCGAGAAACATTTACTTCAACAACGATATTAACTTACACTCAGTCAATGTTATCGTTCCAGAAGATGGCGATTTATGGGATACAGCAAGAACAGCAACCAACTATGCCGAACTTACAGGTTTCTCTGATCAAGGCGATGGTTTTGGAAACTGCTTGCGTACAACAGATGGACAACCAATTTTAGTTGTTCGTGCTGGTACAAGCGATTACCAAGGAATTCACTTCATTGTTGTTGAAAGAACACCTCTTGTTGATGAAACAAGCTATGTTGTTGAAGATTCCGAAGGAAACCCACACACAATTACAGTTAATAACTCCGAATATTACACAATCAAGTATCCTGGACAAGAAAACTATCCAGAACACAAAGAAGATACTGGTTTCAAAATCAATAAACAAACATACGTTAATTTCCTTAACTTAGAAACAAAAGAACTTAAATCTCGTGCCGAAACAGTTCAAAAACAAATTAAGAACTTCGATACAGATTTGAATAAATTCATTTATCACAAATACTTAACTGAAGAGAAAATCGTCATCAAAGATGAGGCTCTCAAAGCTAAGATTGAAAAATGGATTGATGCTTCAGCAGAAGGTGCTGAATACGACAGACAACTTGCATGGGAAAAGACATGGGAAACATATCTTGATTCCTTAAAAGTTCAAAATGCTGAAAGAACAAAAGTTATTAAGAAAGCTTGTGCTATTGGCTTTATGAGCCACACAGGTGCTGATTGGCAAGAAGGAGGAGACTGCTATGACAACAAGATCCGTGGCTAAGAAAATGCTTCTTGCACTTAGTGCAACATTACTCCTTACTGGCTGTGATGCAATTGAAATCAAACCAGTAAACTATAACGATCCAGTCGTTGTTGACAATCAAGACGTTAAAGTTGATGTCTACGACAATATTATGGGTGTCCTTTATGATTCGATCTCTTCAAACAAAAAAGATGATGTTCTCCAAAACTTCATGAACATTATCGCTGAAGAAACTTTCGGTAAATGGTCTGAAATCGTTGAACTTGTTACAGCTGATGATGATGCAAAAATTAAGACATTCATTGAAGCTCACAAGAAAGCATATATTCACGACAACAAAGTCACCAAAGAAGATGGCACAGAAGTTGCAGAAGACGAATATTTAGCAGCACAATTTGAAACTACAGTTGATGCTATTAGAAAAGACAGATTAATTAACTTCTTTAACAATGTTAAAGATCAAATCAACGAAGTCTTCTATAACGAAATCATTTCTAAATCATACAATGATGATACTGGAAAATTCTATGAATACAGATTAGCTGTTGGTCACGCACGTGAAATGTACGACATCCTTATGGATTTAGATGGTCAAGAATGGTATGAAGGATATGTCACACCAGATCTTAAGAAAGATGACGTTTCATCATTAATCCACTTAGATGGAAGATATGATGATTACATCAACAGACACATCATTCGTTCTGTTTATAAAGATAAACTCGTCGAAGATTATCTCTTAAAGAACAACTATTCTACACTTGGACGTGCATACGGACGTAAAGTTAATTATATTAAATTAACACGTGACGATAAGTTCAAAGAACTTCCAACAAAACTCATGGAAGCATATGCAACAACATATGTTGATACTGGCAAAATCGGAGATGGAGAAGGCGAAATGACCTTTGATTCTCTTGCAAACTGCTGGAGAGGATTCCGTGGTCTTAAAGCCGACGGAACAGTCGAAGAATTAAGCGCAGATGAAAAGGCATTACTTGCCGCTTCAAACGCTACACCATCAAACCCAATTACAATTGAAGGAGTTTGTACTAACCTCGTTTATTACAAAGAAACTCAATTTGGTCAAATGATGGATAAATACAACTTAATTGATGAAAATAACAGATTCGCTTCTGAAGAAGCAGCTTCTGCTTTATCAGAATTCACAAATAGCTTTGCCTACACAAAGGAAAAAGGTTTAAAGATTAAACTTGCTTCCCTTGCATTAACAGACTACACAACCGATGGTTGGTTCGTTAAAAATGGTGGCTTAACAGAATTACCAGAAGCATTAAGAAATCGTTTATTCAACATTAACGTTGCTAAAGAATTAGATGACGCTGAATACGTTTATGAATCATCAAGCTACACAAGAAAAGTTCAAGGTAACTACTTTGTTACACCTTCAACATCTGAAGTTGGCGATAATCATAACTACATCAATTATATTGATGGAAGCTTCTATTTAGTTCAAGTTGGAGAAGCTGTCTCAACATCAAAACTTAGCATCACAGGTAAGAATTCTTACGTTGCTGCTAAGAAGGGTGGAGAAGCATTATTCACCGAAGAAATTGCTCGTCATTTAGCTGAGACACTTGGTACAAAAGATTCATACATTAACAATGCTTATGCATCATATATCAAGGAATGCTCACTCACATACCACGACACAGCAATTCTTGATTACTTCAAAGAAAAATATCCAGAACTCTTTGAATAATTGAAAAATTTAATTGGAGGGTGGACTATCCATCCTCCTTTTATTTATAATGGAACTATCTCATTAACAAATAAGTTAATCTAATCACATACTGGTTAGATTTTCTTTTTATCTAATTAAGTATAATTGTTTTATGCCGTTATCCTGCTAAATAGAAATACAGCTTTGACTGTCGGACTTCATACTCAGGCATACGGCTTTTCTTTTATTCGCTAATAGGTTGATTAACACTAGACGTTCTAACAGATAATTCGATAAGAAAAGCTGATATGGATCAATGACGGCGAAAGGAGGAACGTTGTGTTTTTTAACGTAGGAATCGATGTTAGCAAGTACAAGCATGCAATCGCAATCATCGATGATGAAGGGGAAGTTAGAAAGAAAAGTTTCGATATTTCTAACACTCGTGAAGGGTTTAATTCTCTCTTAAATGAATTAGGCCTGCTCGGCCCAAAAGAGCAAATAAAAATAGGGATGGAAGCAACAGGGCATTATATGACTTGTCTGTCTAAATTCCTGGTAGCAAATGGCTACAAAGTACAAATTTACAATCCGTTTATTGTTGAAAGATTTCGCGAGTCTGAAACAAATAAAGGAAGTAAAACTGACAAGAAAGATGCTTATCTAATTGCTAGATTTGTGATGACTCACCAATTTTCTGCATCCCCGCAATTATCTTACTACATTGAACAACTTCGTAAAATGTCTAGAGCAAAGTATTTTTTCTATGCTGACAAAATTCGAGCATATAACCATTTGCAAAGATATCTTGATGAAATATTTCCTGAACTATTACCATTTTTAGATAGAAAAAGAGATGGAACCAAAGGTTCACGCGGTAGAAATATTCTTGATTCAAAGACAACAAGATGGCTTCTTTCGAATTATCCATCAGCAACAAAAATTGCAAATATGAGAAAAGAAACCGCAGAAAAATTAAAAAGGATGTCGCATGGGAAAATAAGTTATATTCGTTTTGAAGAACTTAAAGACCTTGCTAAAAATTCGATTGGAATTTCAACAGCTGAAGATGAGCAAATAGTAAAATCTCTGATTATCCAAATAGAGGCTATTGACGAAGAAATTGATGAATTTGAAAATCAAATTGATCAAATAATGAATCGAATACTATCACCAATAACTTCTATTCCTGGAATTGGCAATCAATTAGGAGCTATGATTCTAGGAGAAATAGGAGACATTAAAAGATTTGACAATCCTGAAAAATTAATTAGATATGCAGGTTTGGATGTCAGAATTTATCAATCGGGAACAATTAACCAGCGAGGAAAAATTGTTAAAAGAGGATCACCGATTTTGCGTTATGCATTAGCGCTTACAATTCAAAAACTTAGAATTCATTCTCCAGTGTTTTCTGAGTACTACTATTCAAAAATTCGCGAAGGAAAACATACACAAGTTGCAATTATTGCTACAACAAGAAAGCTAATTCGAGTTATTTGGAAAATGCTTTACGACAATGTAGTTTTTGAAAACTTGGCTAAGAATTAAAAGAAACATTAATTTTTAGAATTTTGAAAAAGGCAGAGCCTTTGGGTTGTTTTATGCTACACTTTTATAAAAATTTATAAGATAATAGTTGTATGAAAAAAGAAGATTGTATATTTTGCAAAATTGCCGCAGGAGAAATTCCTTCAAGCAAAGTCTATGAAGACGATGATGTAATGGCCTTTTTGGATATTTCACAAACCACAATTGGACATACATTAGTTATTCCTAAACAACACTATGATAACTTTTTAGTTATCCCAAAGGATCTAATGCATAAAGTTATGGACGTTGCTCAACGTATTGGACAGGCTCAAATAGCCATCTTAAATGCTAAAGGTGTAAATATATTAAGCAACGTTAATAAAGAGGCTGGACAGAGCGTTTATCACTTCCATGTGCATGTTATTCCACGATATGGCAAGGATGAAGGATTCGAAATTGAGATGAAAGGCAATCCAAAGGCCGAAGAATTGTCACTTCCTGCATTAGCAGAACAAATTAAAAAAGGATTATAAAAAAGAAAATACTTCCAATCTAACGGAAGTATTTTTTCTATTCACTTATTAATTCTCTGCCGACTAGAGCGTTGACTGCATCAACAGGTTTTAAGCCATTAAATACAATATCGTATACGCCTTTAATAATTGGCATCTCAACATTCGTTTTTAGGGCAAGTTGTTTTGCTGCTTTCAAACAGTTAATACCTTCAACAACCATTCCTACTTGTTCAAGAGTTTCTTTTAGTGGCACTCCTGAACCAAGAAGAGCACCCGCATTATGGTTACGAGAATGTTTTGAAGTAGCAGTAACAACAATATCGCCAATGCCAGCTAATCCGGAGAATGTTCTCTCGCTACATCCTAAGGCCATACCAAGTCTTGAAATCTCAACAAGGCCACGTGTAATAATTGCTGCCTTTGCATTGTCACCATAGCCTAAACCATCAGACATACCTGCTGCTAAAGCAATAATGTTTTTAAATGCAGCTGCAAGTTCAACACCTTTGGTGTCTCCATTTACATAAATTCTGAAATAAGGAAGTGATAATTGTTGTTGCACAATCTTTGCAACTTTCTTATTTTCGCTAGCAGCAACTATAGTTGTTGGGAGTCCAATCGAAACTTCCTCAGCATGTGTTGGGCCAGATAATACAACAACATCAAAATTCATTCCTAAAACATCATTAATAACTTCTGACATTGTTAATAATGTATCTTCTTCAATACCTTTAGCGACATCAACAATAATTTGTTTATCGTTTAAATATGGCTTTGCTAACATTGCAGTTTCTCTTACAAAAGGAGAAGGAACTGCAAAAACAACAATATCCTTATCTTTGCATGCTTCTTCTATAGAAGCTGTGAATTTGATTTTATCTGAAAGAACAGCACCAGGAAGATTTTTATGTCTTCTGGTTTTGGACATTGCGTCTACTTCTTCTTGAAATCTAGACCAAACTGTAACTTCATGCTTAACAATAAAAGCATTAGCTAAAGCTGTTCCCCAAGTACCTGCGCCTATAATTGAAATCTTCATATTATTTTCTTTCCTTAGGTTTGTAGAATGAAGCGTTATCCATTGACCAAATTCTTTCTGTGAATTCGCCTGGTTCTGTAGCGTCTAAATACTTATCTAAACACATCATTTTAGAATCAAGTAAGTCAATCATTGAAAGAAGCAAAGCTTCTCTTGTACATGGAACAACAGGAGAACCAAAATCTAATTGTCCGTGATGTGCAAGAATCATATGTTCTAAAAGCATTGGCACTTCTGACTTGATATTCAAAGTTTCAACAATGCGTTTAAATTCAGCATACATAATTGAAATGTGACCGCAGAGTTTTCCTTCAACTGTTTGTTCTGGAACTGGGCCATCTTTATATTCAATAGTTTTTCCAATATCGTGTAATAACGTTCCTGCAACAAGAATATCTCTATCTACTTGAGGATAAAGTTTAGCGACTTCTTCAGCTAAATCTGCCATTGCTAAGGAGTGATGAATAATTCCACTTCCAAATTCATGGTGAACTTTAACAGCAGCAGGATAGGTTATATATTTATCATAAAAATGCTCAATTACTTTGTTAGTAATTAAAGCGACATCTGGATCTTTAAAAGATTTGAGATACTTATCAAGTTTTGCCTTCATGTCTTTTAAAGGTATTGGTGAAACTTTCTTAAAATCAGATAAATCTACTGTTGAAATATCAATTGGACGAGCAAATAAGACTTTCATTTGAAGGCTACCTTTATAGTCAGTAACTTCGCCTTCAACTTCAATAATATTGTTTGTCTTAATAAAATCTGTATCGCCAGGTAAAACTTCCCATTTCTTTGCAGAAATAGAACCACTATTGTCTTGCAAAGTAATGTTTAAGTAAGTCTTTGCTTTATCACTTGTGCATTTATTTACACTGCTAACAACAAATAAATCGTTTACGTGATCTCCATCTTTGATGTCTTTTACAAATTGCATTTTCATAATTCTTCTCCTCCTATGTTTTGTATATCTTGAATTCGATATCCTTTAGATATCAAATAATTTACAGTCTTGAATTTTGCTTGGAATTTATCATATTTTTTCAAATATTTATTGATGATTTTTGGATAAAGGATGTTTAATTTTTCAATTTCTCTTTTTGAATCAATTTCGTATTGTTTAATAAGCTCTATAGATATTCCTTTTTGCTTCAACTCGTTTTCGATTCGAAGTTTTCCATAGAGTTTAGAATTTAAATGTTCAATAAGTTCAATAGTGTATTGTTCATCATTTAATAAATTAGATTTTTTTAACAAAGCAACGATGTAATCCGTGTCTTTTTGAGAAACATTTCTTTTTAATAATCGATTACGAACATCAACTTCGTTTCTAATTTTGTTTGAACAAATATTTCGCGAATATTTAATTTCCTTATCTAATCTTTCTAATCTTCTTAATTCCTTATATGTGTCATCTAACAGTCTCTTACCTCTATAAAGGTTCAACTCTGTATATGTATCTTTAGATACAGCTATTCTTTTATCATTAACGATAACTATAATGTTCTTTTTGTTTGCCTTTACAGAGCTGATAACTTTATTACCAGCATTGTTTAATGACGTGTGCATATGCCTCCTTAATTCGTTTGTAGAATGTATCAATCGAATAATGATCAATTGACTTCAATGCCTCTACGAGCATTTTGTTATCTTTTTCTTTCCATAACTTATAAGCTTTAGAAAGTTTTTCGGAAAATTCTTCACTATTTTCGAAGAAAAATCCTGTCGCTCCTTCTTGAATAACATCAATAAGGTTATGGTCGTAACGAGCAAGAACATATAGATGACTTGCCATTGCTTCCATGTAAGTTAAGCCTTGTGTTTCGGTTAAAGATGCACTAACAAAGGCGTTTCCTAAAGTGTAATAATATTGAACTTCATTTGGATCGCAAGGACCAGTAAAGATAACATTTTCTTCAATTCCTAATTTCTTGACTAATTGTTTTAATTCTTCTTCTGCAGGGCCTTTACCTACAATAACCATCTTTGTATCTAACTTTGGGTTATCTGCTAAAAACTTTGCATAGCAAGAAATAGAGAAATCAATACTCTTTTCTTTTGCAATACGGCCAAGAGAAAGTAAGACAAATGTCTTTTCGCTTAAACCAAATTTCTTTTTCAAATCTTTTACAATCTGTTGATCTAAATTTTCAGGATTAAATTTAGAAAAATCAACTCCGGTAGGAATGACATTTGCGTAAGTATCAATGCCAATTCGTCGAATGTAGTCTTTCGTTTTACTTGAAGGCGTAATAAATCCATTACAGGCCTCAATCGTACTACGCGAATAGTTACGCATAAACGCTTTACCCACACGGTCAAAGTGTCCTTTTGTAACATAATATGTATAGTCTTCATACATAGTATGGTATGTATAAATAGATGGACATTTTAATTTACGAATTGCAATCTTACCAAATATTCCAATACCAAATTCTGTTTGTAAATGAATAATATCTGGATTAAATTGACGCAATATTTTCATTGCTTTTCGGTTATATCCAGCTAAACGATAACCATAAAATTTCTTTAATTCCATTCCAGGAACACGAACGATATTATCTTCAAAAATAAGTTCCTTCGAAAATGGATTAGTTGTAATGACTAAAACTTCATCACCGTTTTTAACTAAGATATCTCTTAAAGATTTGCAGCTCATTGCAACTCCGTTAACTTCAGGAGTAAAAGTATCTGTAAAAAGAGCGATTTTCATTAATCATCGCCTCCAGTGGTAATAGAATCCCACTTTTCATCTTCGATAAGATTCTTAGGTTTTTTCTTTGTTTTTACGGATTTTGAAGGTTTTTCTACAGCTTTATCCTCGTTTTTTGGATTAGCTTTAGCTTCATCTGGGAAGTCATCACCTGCTCTAGTTTTCTTTTTCTTACCCCAGTTTTTCAAACGCATTTGCATTTCTTTACGAGATAAAGAAGCGGTCTCGTACATTGTATCGGCAGTGCTCTTACGTCCTTCATATGTTTCGTATTGCATAGTAACGAATGTTTTTCTATCAACATGGTTGTATTCATTCTTCGGTGAAGATTTATATGTAGCTGAAACAATACCAGCAACAAGAAGAACAATATGGAACGTTGAGAATCTCCAAATAATCTGAGCCGCAGCAGTAATCTGTTGAGAAGTAAAGAAATTTTGGAACATGATGTTAAAGAAATATTCAGAAACACCAGCGGATCCTGGTAAAGGAATTAATCCTGTTGCCATTTGGTGATATGCACTTAGGAAAACACATTGCCAGAAGCTTTCAATATTAGGACCACCAACAGTTGGAATTGGAGCTGTTCCAATAACATTACCTGCAGCATCTAATACGTTTTGAGTCATAAGTGTTCCATCGATATTCATACGATAGCCATAACCATCCAAAGCTAATCCAGCAAAGAATGGGATGGAGAATCTGATAATTAAAACCATGCTAAAGCAAACGAAAACCAATAATAAGACAGGGATATTTGAAAGCAAACGTCTTAATTCAATCTTAAAGTTTTCAACTTTGATACGAAGATTTTCTCTAGTTTTATCTGGATGTTTTAAGATTTTAAGTTTAGCTAATAAATCAATTCCGTAGTGCATGATAAAGTTATGGAACCAACGGGAATATGAGAGCAAGAACAAACCAACAATAACTAATAAGTTGAGAGCGAATCCAGCAATTGTTAAAGGAATTGCAGGAATTCTAATCGTTGTATTATTAAAACTAATTTCAAAATTACCAATAGTAGAAATCAAATTTCCAGCAGAGAAGAATAATGCAATAACACCAATTGCAATCAAGGCAACTTGGTAAACAATGAAGCTCATGATCATAATTGATGCTCCATTGCTTGTGTCTACGCCTTGTTTTTTCAATGTATAGGTTTGCATAACTTGTCCACCGCTAGCACCTGGAGTAACTGCACTATAGAATGCGCCAACCATGCTACAAGCTAAACCCTGGTGATACTTATACTTACGTGTGTACAAGCGCGAGAAAACAAAAACAATAAAGCCTTCTAAACAGTATGTAACAGCAACTAAAGCAAGAATTACCAAAAGGTAACGGAAGTTTGCTTTCGACAACGCTGCCATAACACCGTCAAAGTCTTGATAAAGTGATAAGAATAAAGCTATTCCGGTAGCTAAAAGAATAATTGAAAAATAAAGTAAATATTTAAGAACCGGATGTTTCTTTTGCTTAGGTTTCTCTGGTTCTTCTTCAGTAAGAGTTTTTAGGCCGCCTACGTCTTCTAATTCAATATTATTTGAGCTTTTACTAACCATATCTAAAAGATTAACAAGTTAATGATACCATATATAACTATAAAAACGCACACAATAAATATTATTTGCTTTTTAAAATACAAGATACTAATTGCATCGGACAATTAAATCTAATAGGTCCTTTTCCATTTGAACCAATGCCGTTTGATACTATTAATGAAGTGTTTTGAACGTCGTATCTACCTGATTGATATTTGAAAAACTTAATTAAAGGTAGATTAATTTGACCACCATGAGTATGTCCTGAAAAGACTAAATCCATTTTTTGTCTTACATAGGCATCCATCATGTTTGGTCTATGTGATAACAATATTGTTAATTCATCATCCAAGCTTTCTTTAATTTCGTGCAAAACAGGTTCGACATAACGCGTTAAATTTTCATCTGTATCAAAATCATTTTCTTGGGCTTTGGGATCTTTTAATCCGATTAAATTGAAAGAGGAACCGTTATGTTCAACTTTAACCGCATTATCTCTTAAAATTGTTAAGTTTGAATAATCATTTAACATTGCGAAAAATTCATCTGTATGACTTGCGTAATGCTCGTGGTTTCCTTCAACATAATAAATTGGATAATCTATAAGATTATCGAAAAATATCTTTAATTGAGCTAAGTTTTCGTTTCCGGTAAATTGATCAATTAAATCTCCAGTTAAGAAAATAGCATCTGGATTTTCGTTTTTTACCATCTCATAAACATAACCATTTTTATACTTGTTTCCATGATTGTGAAAATCAGAAAGTTGAACAATTTTAAAACCATTTAAGTTTGAATCAACTAACTCGGATTCATAAACATAGTTTGCTAGATATAAATTTTCGTCGGAAGTAAAACTTACTATGGCCATAATAAGTCCACCTATAATTCCTAAAAAAGAAAATATTCTTAAGAAAATTTTCATATAACTAGTTTACAAAATTTTGTTGTATTAAAAAAGGCAACCTTTCGATTGCCTTAATTGATAATTAATGGTGATTTAGAACTTGAACTGATAAGGCGTGAGCTTTAACTTCTAACGATTTAACAATTTCATCAATTTTAATATCGCCTTTAACTTCTCTTGTAAGTTTAAATGTAACTTCTAATCTTGAATTGTCGCCATCTTTAATAACTTGGCTAGACATATCAGTTACAGAACATTCATATTCTTTTGCAACTTCAAGAAGAACTGTCATAACAGGGATTTCGCTTGGAGCAAGCATAACGAACATTGGACTTGTTTTTGTAATTGATCTTTCAATTCTACGGAATGAGATAAGAACAATCATAACAACGAGTGTTCCAAACAATGCGAGAATGAAGTTCATTGATCCACAGCATAATCCAATAGCCATTACTAACCAGATTGTTGAAGCGGTTGTTAAGCCTTTAATTCCACCATTATTATGAATAATGGCACCAGCGCCTAAGAAGCCAACACCGGTAACAACTTGTGCTGCTAAACGAGCAACATCACGAGATAATCCAGCAGGGAATCCATAAATAGAAATAATCATTACAAGGCACGAACCAACACCGACCAATAAGTGAGTTCTTAAACCGGCGCTACGACCTCTTTTTTCTCTTTCTAATCCAACAATACCGCATAAAAAGACGGAGAGAATAACTGCAATTGCGCAAAGAATTAAATTTCCCCAAGGTATTTCACCAGCGGCTAATCCACCTTCATGGAAATTGTTATTAAATTTATCAATTAACCATTGATCAAATGTTTGGAAAGATGGAGCTCCTTCAGTAAAAAGCATAAAAATTCCTCCTTATGACTAGTAACGACAATTAAAATAATTGTCTTGTTTAATTATAATAACATATATCTATAAATATAGATAGAATAAAAAACTCGATTTAATCAAACCGAGCAATTTTATATTTGGTGGAGATAACAGGAATTGAACCTGCACGGGTCACCCCACTAGATCCTAAGTCTAGCGCGTCTGCCAGTTTCGCCATATCTCCAACGACAATAGTTATTCTATACAAAGTAGAATATTTTTACAAAATAAAATCCTCTTTTCAGAGGAATAAATGGTGCCTTCTATCGGAATTGAACCAATAACCTATCGCTTACAAGGCGATTGCTCTGCCAGTTGAGCTAAGAAGGCAAATATTTTTTTGATGGTGGGCGCTACAGGGATCGAACCTGTGACCTCTTCCGTGTGAAGGAAACGCTCTCCCAACTGAGCTAAGTGCCCAAGTTTTGTGAGAGAGTAGCGAATAACCACTCGCTATCCTCACTTAATCTATAAACAAGCCTCATTGGCTAATTTATCTAAATGGTGGATCTTAATAGACTTGAACTATCGACCTCACCCTTATCAGGGGTGCGCTCTAACCAGCTGAGCTAAAGATCCATAACGCAAACGCGCTATATAACTATATAATAGAAAAATTATATTTGCAATATATCTTTTAAAGAAAAAAGAAAAGGACCCGGTTTCCCAGATCCTTTGAAAAATAAAAGTGAATTAACGTTTTGAGAATTGTGGAGCGCGACGAGCAGCTTTAAGACCATATTTCTTACGTTCTTTAGCTCTGCTATCACGTGTGAGTAATCCAGCGACTTTTAATGTTTTACGATCTACACCAGCTTCTAATAAAGCACGTGCGATACCTAAGCGAATAGCGCCAGCTTGTCCTGTAAATCCACCACCAGAGACAAATGCTTCGACGTCGAATTTATCGGCGACACCAGCAACTGTTAATGGTTGTGATAAGTCCATAACAAGTGTTGCATATGGCATATAGGCATTAACATCTTGTCCATTGACAATGATTTTGCCCTTACCGGATGTAACATAGACACGGGCAACTGATGATTTACGTCTACCAGTTCCGTAGTATTTGACTGATTCTTTCTTTGCCATAAATAATTACTCCTAATTATCTCTTCCAAACGAGCACTTCTGGCTTTTGAGCTTCGTGCTTGTGTTCAGCACCTTTGTAAACAAAGAGCTTCTTTGCGATTTGGCGGCCAAGTCTTCCTTTTGGTAACATACCCCAAACGGATCTTTCGACCATTTCTTCTGGATATCTTTCGATCATTTCGCCAGCGGTTCTTGTTCTTAAACCACCGTTATATCCTGAAACGTTGTAATACTTTTTATTGTTCTTTTTATTAGCACCAGATAAAGCGACTTTCTCTGCATTAATAATAATGACATAGTCTCCACAATCGACGTTTGGTGTCCAGGTTGGTTTATCCTTACCCATTAACTTAACGGCGACGAATGAAGCTAATCTTCCATATGGGATGTCAGTAGCATCAATGACATACCATTTGCGAGAAACGTTTTCTGACTTTGCGATCGTTGTTTGACGTTGCATTTTTGTTTCCTCCTTACTCAAGCAATAATCTTACCGGGACTATTGATTTTTCGTGTGCCGAAAAAAATTATATATATTTATATAGAGTTAAGTCAAATACTTTATAACAAAGTTAAAGTTCTCTCAACGTTTACCGGTGTTTCGTTTTTGACTATAATTACAATGTAATTAAATTAAAGGTTTTAATACAACTAATTATGTTCTACAATAATTACGAAAGGAGTATTTCATGGAATTAGTTAAAAAGTCATTAGGCACTTGGATTAAAGCCGCAATCGTATTAACAATCGGTATTCTTTGCATTGTTTGTGGTGCTGCACATAATCAACAAGATCCAGAAGCTGCAAATAATGCATTCAAAGCTATTTCGTTAGTTGGCGGTATTGCATTAATCGTTGTCGGTGCATTGTGCTTAGCATTAGCAATTTTCAATTTCATTAAGAACAAAAAAGAATTAGTTTCAACAGCTCTTCCAGGAGCATTAGTTTTAGCACTTGGCGTTAGCTTTGTTGTTAGTGAAACAATTTTAGGCGAAATTTTCGGCGCTTTAATTTATGTTGTTCCATTCTTATTATTAGCTCTTGGTGCAGTTTTACTTGCTGATGGTGTTATCAAATTAATCACCACAATCAAAGAAAAAGGTAGTTTAGTTTCTCCAATTGTAGAAATCGTTTTAGCAGCTGCAGTTATTACTGTTGGCGCATTATGCGTAAACGGAGCAGTTATCAAAGAAGATATTCAATTCATTATCTTTGGTATCATTCTTGTTTTTTCAGCTTTATTCATGGTTCTTACAACATTTGTTAAGATGCCAGGCAAAGCTGCTGAATAATTATTACTTTGTAATAAAAAAGACCATCGTTTAATGGTCTTTTCTTTTGCTTATTGATTATAAATCAACGTTGTGGAAGACGTTTTGAACATCTTCTAATTCGTCTAAGTCATCGAGTAAGTCTTGGAACTTATTCTTTGCTTCTTCGTCATCAATTGTAATGTATTCGTTTGGAACCATTTGAATTTCAGCTTCTTCATATTCTGTAATTCCCATTGATGCGAGTAATTCTTTAGCACCTGCAAATGCTGCTGGGGCAATATATACAACGATTAAGTCTTCGTCTTGTTCGACTGATTGAACATCAACATCACCTAAGATTAATGCTTCTTCAACTTCATCACGGTTGTTTCCTTTGAAAACGAGAACACCTTTTTCTTCGAAGTTGAATGCAACTGAACCTGGGTGGCCACCTTTACGAACAACTTGAGTCTTAACTTCAACTAAAGCACGATTTGGGTTATCTGTTAATGTATCAACAATAAGGTATGATCCGGATGGGCCAAAGAATTCATAACGGCCAGCGATGAAGACTTCTGCGTCGCCACCTTGAGCTTTCTTAATAGCTCTATCGAAAACGTCTCTTGGAACTGATTTACCACGATACTTTTCATAAACTGCTCTAAGAGCAAGGTTTGTCTTTGGATCTGGAGTACCAGTTCTAGCAGCTAAGTAAGCTTCTCTACTAGCACGAGCATATAATGCAGATTTGATTTTGCCGGTTCTTGCCATTGCGGCAGCACGGACTTCATGATGTCTTCCCATGTAATTTTCTCCTTAAAACGTGTTTATTATACTCTTGTCTTATAAAATAGACAAAGCTAAGTTTTCTAAAATAGGGTTTTCATTTGAAAAAATCATATTAATTTAATAAGTAAGATTTAAAAAAATCCAGCAAATGCTGGATATTTTCATTTAATAAGTGACTTTTACAAGTGTTAATCCTTCTGCAGAAACTCTATATTGAGTAGGATTCCTTTCTTCGGAATTTAAGAGCTTTTCGATTTCGTTTGGCTCTAATTTTCCTAGGCCAATCATCATTAAAGTGCCGACCATCATACGAACCATATAACGCATAAATCCTGTTCCAACAAAAGTTAGAATGAGTTTATTTTTGTCTTCTTTTACATCAACAGAAAAGATTTCACGTACAAAATTTTGATCGTCTTCATCCTTTGAAGTAAAGTTTTTAAAATTATGTTTTCCAACAAAATAAGATGCTGCTTCTTTAATCTTTTTAACATCCATTTTTTGACACAATTGGAATTCTCTATTTCTATTAAACAAATCATATTCACCCATGTTGAAAACATATTGATAAGTCTTTGACTTAGCAGAAAATCTTGCATGGAAATTATCAGGAACAACTTCTAATGATTTTATATGAATATCTGCAGGTAAAATTTGATTTAACGAATACTTAAATTTACCTAAATCTTCAACCTCTTTACCGTCAAAATGAAATGTTTGACCATAAGCGTGAACTCCACCGTCTGTTCTTCCTGAACCATAGATTTTAGTAGGAGTGTTTAAAATTGTTGATATAGCTTTTTGTATATCGTTTTGAACTGTTCTTTGACCAACTTGAATTTGCCATCCAAAGAATTTAGTTCCTTCATATTCAACTACTGCGAAATATCTCATTTTTGTCTCCTCAAATTAGCTTCCATAACACCCAAAATAATAATATATGTAGTGATGCCACAGCACGAAACACCTAATATAGGCAAGAAGTGTTCGGTCATATTTACAACATTATAAAATTGTCCATTTACAAAGTAATCAAATCCTAAATTATATCCATTAACAGAAATTACAATGATTCCTGCTGTGATTGCTCCAACTAACAAAATTACAAATAAATCTCTAATATCAAACGACATCTTATGATATCTAGTGCGTTTTGCTTTTGGATCATAACCTCTCGCTTCCATTGCATCAGCAAGTTCTTCACTACGTTGGAATGATGAAATAAATAAAGGAATAATAAGCGAAATAATTGCTTTTAATCTTGCAGAAACTTTACCATGTTTAAAATCGACACCACGAGACTCTTGAGCCTTCATAATTCTGTCTGTTTCATCAAGCAAAGTTGGAATAAATCTAAGTGCAATTGATATTGTCATAGCAACTTCGTGAGCTGGGAATTTAATAAGTTTTAAAGGAGTCAAAAACCATTCAAGTGCATACGTCAAATCTAATGGTTTTGTTGTTGCAGTTAATATCATTGTTAAGGTTAACATTAAGACAAGTCTTAATATAATCTTTAAAGATTGAAATAATGCATCCCAATAAACCTTAAATCCATTGATATCAAAGATTAAATTGCAGTATGGATTTTTAGGTGGAACTATACAGTTAATAATTAATAAGAAAATAACTACAAACCACATTGATTTTAAACTGCCAAATAACTGCCTAAAACTAACATGAGATGAAATCATTAAAATAATGGTAAATACTAAAAGTATTCCTCCCATTATAAATGTCATTTTCCAGTCTGTTACTGAAACATTTTTAATTAAGGTTTCACCATTTTCAACCACTTCTAATGGAACAACAATATTGAAAGGGAAAAAGATTGCTACCATTAATGCAATGAGAGCAAGAATTTTAACCCTTGGATCAATTTTGTGAATAAAGGAGTTAAAAGGAGTGTATTTTCCTAATGTTAAACCACTCATTTTTTGTCTCCTTTGAGTTGTTCCACCAAACTATCAATATCGTGAATTTTAGATAAATCTAATTTGTATCCTTTTGATATCAACTTTTGAATTGTTTTTGTAAACAATGGAGTTTCAAGATTATATTTTTCAACATCCTCTAAAAATAATTCGCTTGGAGTTGTTTGTTTAATAACCTTTCCAGAGTCCATTACGATTACATCAGTTGCATATTCGTGAACGATGTTCATGTCGTGAGTAACCAAAATAATCGTTATTCCGTTTTCGTTCAACTTTTTAAATAATTTTAAAATGTCTTTACAACCTTTTGGATCTAATCCTGCAGTAGGCTCGTCTAAAACAAGTATTTTAGGTTCTAAAGCAAGAATTCCTGCAATTGAAACTCTTCTACGTTCACCACCAGATAACTCAAAAGGTGATTTTTCATAGTATTCAGGGCCTATAGAAACCTTTTCTAAAGCTTCTCGAGCAATCTTCAACGAATCCTCTTTGCTAGCCCCAAAATTAGACGGGCCAAATGCTACATCATCCAAAACATTTTCCTCGAAAAGTTGATTTTCAGAAAATTGGAAAACAATTCCAACATGCTTTCTTAATGGTTGTAACTTTTTAGTTCTATTTTTACTTTTTCTAGCAACAACAAAATTATCAATATGAACTTCACCTTTTGTAGGTACAAGTAAACCGTTAATTTGTTGAATCAAAGTTGATTTTCCGCAACCAGTTTTGCCAACAATGCAAGTGAAAGAGCCATCTTTAATTGTTAAACAAACATCGTTTAAAGCTTCATATTCTAAAGGAGAATCTGGAGAATAGATGAAAGATACATGATCAAAATTAATCATTTAAATCACCTATCACTTTCTCTAGTCCATTCTCTTTGAGAATATCATTTAATTTTTCTTTGAATGGAATATCAAGTCCCATTTCTTTCAATTTATCTTTATGGGTTAAAAGTTCATTTGGAGTTGTATCAAATGCAACATTGGTCTCATTAATAACCATAATGCGATCAGAAGCGAAAGCTTCCTCAACATCATGAGTGATAGAAATAATTGCTAATTCAGGATTTTCTTTTCTTAAATTGTCAATTGTTTCTCTTATTTCTCTTTTGCCTTTAGGGTCAAGCATTGCAGTTGCTTCATCCAAAATAATTAAGTCTGGAGACATTGCTAAAATTCCTGCAATAGCAACTCTTTGTTTTTGTCCACCGCTTAAATGTTCAGGTTCTTTTTCCAAATAATCTAACATGCCAACTTTTTCGGCAAACTTATTAATGATAGAATCCATTTCTTTTCTTGGAATTCTTCTATTTTCTAATCCAAAAGCGATGTCGTCTTTAACAGTTGCGCCAATAAATTGATTGTCAGGATTTTGGAAAACAATCCCTATCTTTTGACGTATGCTTCTAATAGTTTTCTTACTATATTCCATTCCAAAGGCTGTTATTTTACCTTCCTTTGGAGTTAATAAACCCATCAAAAGTTTTGCGATTGTTGATTTGCCTGAACCGTTATGTCCGATAATTGAAGTATATGTTCCGCTTTCAACGCAAAAAGATACGTTCTCAAGAACGTTCCTTTTGTCGTCATATGAATATGTTAAACCTTTAACCTCAATTATTTTCATTTACTAAAATATCTAAATTTCTACCGTCGTATTTACGCACCTTAACACCTGCAAGTTCTAACATTTTTCTGCTAGCAGTTGTCTCTGTTGTATCGTGATATTTATCATCACCATAAACAACTTCTTTAATGCCTGTTTGAATAATTGCTTTTGTACATTCATTACATGGGAATAAAGTTACATATAATGTACAGCCCTTTAATGCTGCCCCATTTCTTGTATTTAAAATTGCGTTAAATTCAGCGTGGCAGACATATAAATATTTGCTATCTAAGCCTTCACCTTTATTCCATGAAATTTTAGTTTCATCAACTCCACGTGGCATTCCGTTATAACCGTTAGAAACAACCTTGTGATCTGGATCAACAATACATGCTCCAACTTTAGTATTTGGATCTTTACTTCTAAGGGCGCTTAATTTAGCCATACCCATGAAGTATTCATCCCAATTAATTACTGCTTTTGGTTCCATTTTTATATCTCCTTAAATTTAATTTTCTTTTCTTCTTTTATACAAAGTATAAGTAATTCCAATACCCAAGAGTAAACCAGGTAATGCAAGAACAAATATACTTAATGTTTCGTTGGTAATTCCATTACTATTGAAACGAGCTGATGGCACAGTATATTGATTTCCGTCTCCATCAACGATGAATGGTGCAAATTGGTCTTCACCATAACGTTGAATAATTGTTTCATAACGTCTCATAGCGTCACTAAATTGAAGTTGTTCAACAAAGTAGGTTTTACTACCGGAGTACATATTTTCAAACTCTGTTCTAAGTGTAGGCCAAATTGTCTTCAAATTATCTATATCTGAATCCATACCTGTAACATCACAATACTTATCAGTTTGACTCATGAAGTAATTGCCCCATGCAGTTGCTTGTTCTTCTGCTGTATACGTTGTTGGTGTTCCACCTTGACCATATGTAATTCCAATAGCACTAACATAGAATCGTTTTGATTTAGCAGAAGCAGAAATCGAAATGCTTGATGTTGTTGCATCAGTAATACTGAAAACCAAATCGCTTGATGTAGCAGGCGCTTGGAGAGATTTGCCATTTACTGTAATTGACGAGCCATCGCTGCCATAAACCAAACAAGTTAATGTAATTTTAGTTATAGGTTGAGCTTTATTTAATGTCATAACCCAGGAACCGCCTTTACTACCTGAGCCGAATCTGAATCCACTAGATTCAATGCAAACATAGCTTGTAACTGTATTTGATGCAATAGAAAAATCACTCTGACTTGATAAAGTATAGTAGTTGCTTATTGTGTCGCTTTTTAGTTCAGTTGTTGTTCCACTGGTGTTCATTATAATAGTCGCTGTTTTGCTTTGACTTGAAGAACCAACATTTGTGACTTCAACCTCATAATAAGAAGTTTTAGTTATTCCGTTCTCGGTATAAGAAACATCAACTTTTTGCATTCCAAGAATCTTTGTATTTGGATCGTCAATTACCGCTTTATCGGTAACAATCTTGTCATCACCACGTTCATATTCCGCAGTCACAACAATGGAACTCTTATCATATGAACTTCCAAAAGGAACTTTATTCAAAGAATAACCAGTAACATAAATTTTTGTTAAAGCTGGAGCTGCTAAAACCTCAATTGTTGCTACATCAGTAAATCCACCATCTTCAGTGGTAACAGTAATATGAGCAGTACCTGTTGAAACGGCAGTTACTAATCCTGTATCACTAACTGTTGCAATTGTTGGTGCATCAGATTCATACGAAACATTTTTGTTAGTTGCATTTCCTGGAGCAACAGTAGCAGTTAATGGAGCTGTCTCAGAAGTATCTAGGGATAAACTTTTTGGCGAAATTGTTACTCCAGTTACAGAAACTGCTTGTTGAGATTCCCAAACATAAAGTTTAGGCAGCAACATTGTAGTACTTACATTACTTGTGTAATTGCAGAATCTTGGACTTTGCACATTGTACATCCATTTACCATATGAAGAATCTGTGCAAGCAACAGTTGCGAAATCATTATTATCAATTGAGATTGTCCAAGTAGTAGTTCCACTACCAGTTGTATTGAGTGATCTTGCACTACTAGTACCAATTAATTTATTTGTAGGAGAAGCGATTTGAAAAATAGTCCAATTATTATTGTCTTTTCCTAAAAGGAACTCGGTTGCTCCAGATGGTACTGTTGTAATTGTTTTATTGTCGCTTGAATATACCAAACCATCTAATTTTGAGAAATATGAAGTATTAAAACCACCCGCTACATAAGTTCCGCTTGTGAACAATATCTTTGATCCTTCTTTAAGTTGAGAAACATCTTCTACAAGCTTCCAAGAATAAACACCTGGGTCTGGTGATTCCTTTTCTACGGTAATAGTAATTGAATCTTCGAAACTACCATCGTTAGTTAAAACACCTACTTCAGTAGTGCCTTCACTAACACCATGGACAAGACCTGTATCTTCATCGACAGTACAAATATCTTCATCGTTTGAAATCCAGAATACGCTTTTATCTGAAGCAGTACTTGGTATAACTGTAGCGTGCAATTGTAAGTCTTCACCAACATCAATAGTTGTACTATCGCCTTCATCAATTGAAACTCCAGTAACAGGAACAACGCTAGAATTAATCAATTCACCAATATCTAAACGACCATAACCAAAGGTTTGACTCCAATTTGAATCGTTTAATTTAGTAGCAGAGGCATATAAATCTGATTCAAAATCAGTTTGTGTTTTACCTGGGTTTGCTTGTTTCCATAAAGCTGCTGCACCAGCAACAATTGGAGAAGCAAAAGATGTGCCGTGTGTGTCTTTATATGTGTGGGTTCCGTTTCCGCTACCATCTGCAACACAAACTTGTCCTGGAGCAACAATATCAACATTGTTGATTCCGGCTGTAGTTTCAGAATTGTAGTTAGAATAAGAGGCTTTTGTTGTAAAAGCTTGATTGTCTTCCAAAGCACCAACACCAATAACATAATTTGTATGGGCTGGATACGTAGATGCAGAAGTATTTTTGTTACCAGCAGCAGCACAAATAATAGTTCCTGCAGTATTTAATTTTTTGTAATCCGCAGATAAGTTTGTCCACCCTGAAGACGATGCTTCAAAGGACATGTTAATAACATCAACGCCTAAAGATAGACATTGTTGCAAAGCAAATTGAACTTCATAGTATCTATATGCAGTTCTAAAAATAATAAGTTCAACATTTGGTGCAATTCCAACGCCACCAACTCCATTAATAGAGGCAGCTAAAGTTGCTGCAACGTTTGTTCCATGGTTACTAGTGGATGCAACATCATAGTTGTGATTTAAACAAGTAGGAAAACTTTTTAAAGTGTAATAAGTAACTTGGTTATCTGTATCATTTCCCTTAATGTACATTGAACTAGAACTGATAATTGAATTTCCGTTTTTATCCTTAAAATCTGGATGATCCATATCAATTCCGTTATCAATAATTGCAACTTTGATGGAATCGCCTTTATAGGTGTCCCAAATGGTTTCGATATCGCCGAGGCCATTCGGTGACATGTGATAAGATTCTTTTAAAGTAGCATAATTTGTATCAGTTGGAACATAAGAAGGAATAGCATTTTCAACATGACCAACATCTTTCATTACAGCGGTGAGAGGTTGAGCATATTCATGATCACCTATGAGCGCGCATAAAGAAAAACTCATCATTGCGATAGGAAATATAACGAAGAATTTTTTGTTTTTCATAAAACTCCTAAATATTGCAGATGACAATAATGCAAGCAATCATAAGCACAGCAATAACTCCACAAACTATCAAAATCCACCAGGGGAAATGATAACCTGATTCTCTTTTCTGCTCTTCGGTTAATAAAGAGTCATCAACCTTAAGATCTTTAGTTGGCCTATTTTTCTCTTCCATAATTTAAACGTGATTCTTATTAAAGAATACCTTATTTGTTAATTTTAATAAATATCCAACTACAACTGTGTTGAGTGGGATATTGATAAAGAAAACGATAGATTGAAAGAATAAAATGACAAGAAAATCAACTTCAAAAAATATAGATTTCACAATTGTATTGCCGATTAACATTACGATTATTTCAGCAATCAAACATGTGAAAGCAACAGACATAATATTTATATCGCCACTTCTTATGAAGTGTTTGTTTATAAAATAGACGATTATTAAGATTAAGAAGCACATCACAAATGATAGACTAAAGATTAGTATTTTTTGCCATAATTCAAAGTTAACAGAACCAACTTTATTGTTAAGCAAACCATACACTAAAACAAACGTCCATAATGCAAATAAAGTTGCACCAAAAATTATTAATAAAATCTTCTCGTTTTTAATTTTTTTGAATAATTGATAAACGCACCACGGCAAAATTCCAAGCAAAGTGTATATCAAAGTAAACCAAGGATTAATTGAATAACCTAATGCGTTTGGAACTAGTAATATTCCTAAAATATCACTTGCACCACCAATTACTCCTCCAAATAAAGGTCCTAAAAGTAAGCTAGCAAAAATTATTAAAGCAGGGCCTATTGAAATACGAACAAATGGAAGAACTGGAATATTTTGAATAGACAAAAATCTTGTAAAGATGACAGTTAAAGCCAAAATTAAACCAGATAAGCAAATCTTTGTAACGGTATTTAATTTCATTTTTTAAACTCATTTCTTACTAATCCTGCAAATGCAAGTGAACCAGTTACTAAAACTACATCGTCTGGGTATTCATTTAATTTATCTGTAATTGCTTTTTTATAATCGGATTCAAAATGATAATCATCCAAATATAAGAAATATTCTTCTTCTTTTCTTGCACGAACATGATCAAAAGTAGTCAAAGTTACATCTTGAGCAATGTTCGATAACGATATAAGCATTGTCTCAATGTTTTTATCTCTAAATGATGCAAAAATAACATGAATTGGACGTTCTTCAGCCTTTTGAATTGATTCACATAATTGAGAAATAGCTGCAGGATTATGTCCTCCATCAACTATTAAATTTTTACTTAAATATTCAAAACGAGCAGGTAAAATTGAAGCCTTTAAACCTTCTCTAATTGAGGATTCCTCGACTGGTAAAATTGAAGAAACAATCTTAGTTGCTTCAATAGCTAAAGATGCATTCAAGCATTGATAAATAGCATTCGTATTGATGATTAAATTGTTGTATGGGCGATAGTAAAAATCAACTTTTCCGTCTTCGATTTTTTCGTTGTGAAAATCATCCACAACATAAACTTGAGAACCCATATCTTTGGCGTATTCTCTAATCGCATATTCTGCAGTTTCTTCTAATTTTCCTGTTAAAACTGGCACATTTTCCTTAATAATGCCTGCTTTGTTATATGCAATTTCAGAAATTGAAGTGCCTAAATATGCAGTATGTTCAAGACTTACGTTTGTAATAATACTAAGAATTGGGGTGATGATGTTTGTTGCATCAATGAAACCGCCCATTCCTACTTCAACAATAACTAAGTCTAAATTGTTTTTAATAAAATACTGATACGCTAAAAAAGTTTGTATTTCAAAAGAGCTTAAATGAAATTTTTCAAATTCTTTTTGGTAATTTTCAAAAAGAGAAAGATATTCTTCTTCTGATATATTTTTGTCATCAATAAAAATTGATTCGGTAACATTAATTAAATATGGAGAATGATACATTCCGACTTTCAAACCTTGTTTCTTGTAAATATTGAAAAGAAAGTTTGCAGTTGATCCTTTTCCGTTTGTACCAGTTATATGGATGGATTTAATTGGAAAAGAAAAATTCATATGTTCGAGAAATTTATCGTAATTCTCTCTTTCATATGTCGAGTAGTTATGAGTTTTAAAGTATTCATGTAATTCTTCTATTGTCATAAATCCCTACCCATATTTTTCTTTGCTTTATCCATCATGCGTTTGTCATCTCTTTCCTTCATGACTTCACGCTTATCAAATTTCTTTTTACCTTTACCTAAAGCAATTTCAACTTTAGCTTTACCACGATTAAGATAAACTTTTGTTGGAATAATTTGTAGAGCTTTTTCTTGAGCTTTTCTTTCTAATTTAAACAATTCTTTTTTATGTAATAAAAGTTTACGTGTTCTATTTGGCTCGTGGTTAAAAATATTTCCAGATTCATATTGAGCAATGTGCATGTTTAAAATAAAAGCTTCTCCATTACGAATTAGAACGTAAGCATCATTTAATGTTGCACCATTTTTACGTAAGGATTTAATTTCAGTACCTTTTAGTTCGATTCCACATTCAATGAAGTCGTCTAAGAAGTAGTTGAAGTACGCTTTTGAATTTTTAACTAAAATCTTATTATGATTTTCCATGCAATTGATTATAAATGAAAAACAATAAAAAAAATATTGTTTTATAAACATTCTAAAATTAGCAGATTTCTCAAAAACAATTTAGATAGAATTTTTTAATTAATAAATGTAGTTATGTAATTATTGCAACTATAATTTTGTTTTTTCATTTTTAAAGAATTAACAGAAACAAATTATAAAGAACTATATCAAAACCAATATTTGATTATTTTTAAAACGACAACCTTAGTCAAAATTTAGGCATATCGTTAAAATAAAAAAATCCCTTAGATTAAAATCGAATTAAACATTTAAGCTCTTATTTAATTATAGCGATACAAAATATTTAAAATAAAAACTTTCTGATATGACTTTTCGACAAGCATAATAAAGAAAATTTATAAAAACTTAATAGATGATTAAAAAAATCAATCATCATGTTATTTCTTTGCTATTGCTGCAAAATTTAGACAAGCACTTATAAGATTCAAAAAAGGCACTAAATCCTTCTCAATACGTTCTAAACTTTTATAAAAATTGTTTTTCACATAATAATCTGCTTTTTCGTAATCAGAAATAACAAGATCTAAGGTATCAACAATTTCCTTATTTTTATCAAGAGGTTCGATAATATTTTGTTTAATTAATACTTCTATTAGTTTACTAAAACGTTTTTTATCGAAATTAACATCAATCATGTCAGATGATAAGCGCGACCTTTCATCAATAGACAAAATGATACACCTAATAATATTTCTATCAGGCGAATTCTTTTTCGGAATATGTTTTGATTTTTTTACCGAAAATTTAGAAGTTTTTTTATTTTTATACATATTTACCAGTTTTTCTACTTATTAATGTCTTTGCAATTGTTCATCTTGTTTTGCAAACGAATGTTCAAATTAAGCTTGATAATTCCATACGACCGGTCTATCACTAGTATTCCAAATTGAACTCCATCCACTAGGTTGAGACGAACTTTCACAAAAAATAGAAAGAGAATTACAAATACGAAAAGCATCGTCACCAATAAAAATGACTCCTTCAGGAATATATATTGAAGTCAAGGAAGAACAACCAGAAAAAGCACCATGGCCAATTGAAGTCAAACTTTTTGGAATACTTATTAAAATGAGCGCCGAAGCAGCAAAAGCTTCGTCACCAATAGAAACTACTCCTTCAGGAATATATATTGAAGTCAAGGAAGAACAACCAGAAAAAGCTCTTGAACCAATCGATATAATTGTATTTGGAATATTAACTGAAATAATTGAATCACAATAGTAAAAGGCGTAATCTGCAATAGCTATAACTGACATTCCGTCAATTTGAGAAGGAATATTTATTTCAGTTATGGTATTATCTGCTAAAGACGCGACAACAAGGTTTCCATCTTTTGTAACCCCATAATTAATTCCATCTTTTGTAAAATGGCTCATACAGTTCCAAACAACTGGTCTCCAACTATTCCAAAATGAACCCCATCCACTTGGTTTTGATTTGATTTCACAATATATTGTCACTTCACTGTTTGGTGTAATGTATTCCCCGATCGAAGTTACGGTATCTGGGATACTGATTGAAATAAGAGAGACGGAATTTTTGAAAGCGTACTCGTTTATTGCAGTGACTGGTTTTCCATTGACATGAGATGGAATATTTATTTCAGTTATGGTGTTATCTGCTAAAGACACGACAACAAGATTTCCATCTTTTGTAACCCCATAATTAATTCCATCTTTTATAAAATGGCTCATACAGTTCCAAACAACCGGCCTAAAATCTGTATACCACCCACTTGGTTTAGACTTACTTTCGCAGATAATATGAAGAAAAGGACAATTATCAAAAACATCAGAACCAATAGAAGTAATAGAAGACGGAATAAAAATTAAAGTTAAAGATTTCGAATCTTTGAAAGCACCTCCCGCTATGGAAACGACAGGCATTCCGTCAATTTGAGAAGGAATATTTATTTCAGTTAAAGTTTTGTCTGCCAATGATACAAGTACTATATTTCCATCTTTTGTAACCACATAATTAATTCCATCTTTTGTAAAATGGCTCATACAGTTCCAAACAACCGGAGTAGATAAAGATTTCCAATTTGTATCCCACCCACCTGGTTTAGACGAACTTTCACAACAAATAGAAAGAGAATTACAAGAAAGAAAAGCATCGTCACCAATAAAAATGACACCTTCAGGAATATATATTGAAGTCAAGGAAGAACAATCATAAAAAGCACTATTTCCAATAGATGTGACAGAATTAGGGATATTGATGGAAGTTAAAGAAGAACAATGATAAAAAGCTTTATCTCCAATAGATGTGACAGAATTAGGGATATTGATGGAAGTTAAAGAAGAACAATGACAAAAAGCACTATTTCCAATAGATGTGACAGAATTAGGGATATTGATGGAAGTTAAAGAAGAACAATGATAAAAAGCTTTATCTCCAATAGATGTGACAGAATTAGGGATATTGATGGAAGTTAAAGAAGAACAATGATAAAAAGCATTCTGCGCTATGGAAACAACAGGCATTCCATCAATTTGAGAAGGAATGTCTATGTCTGCTAAAGTTTTGTCTATCAACACCGCAACTACAAGATTTCCATCATTTGTAGCGCCATAATTAATGCCGTTTTTTGTAAAGTAGCCCATACAGTTCCATATTATTTTACCGTTAAAATGCCAGGTAGTTGGTTTTGATGCTATCTCACAGTAAATAGTAAGAGATGTGCAGCCTTCGAAAACATCTGAACTTATGCTAGAGGTTACACTATTTGGAATATAAATCGAAGATAAAGAAGAACAATGTTTAAAAGCACTATTTCCAATAGATGTGACAGAATTAGGGATATTGATGGAAACAAGGGAACTGCAACCCAAAAAAGCCTCACTGCCGATCGAAATAACGGAAGATGGGATTTCAATCGAAACCAATGACGAGCAATTAGAAAAAGTAGCATAGTATACATACTGAATCCCATAAGGTATATTAATTGAGACAAGGGAAGAACATCTAGAAAAAGCGCCCCAACTTATGAAACTAACGCTGTTAGGAATATTGATGGTGGTAAGGGATATACATTCACAGAAAGTAGATGCTTCTATTTTTGCGATTTTCTCAGGTAGCCTAACCGAAATAAGGGAAGAACACCCATAAAAAGCATCGTCGCCGATTGTAACCACACTATCTGGGATTTCAATAGATCTAAGTGATGAACAACAATAAAAAGCATATTGTTGTATTGAAGTAATAGTGTTTTCTATTTTTATTGAAGTAAGAACATTATCACGCGAGAACGCATGAACACCAATCGAAGCTATTTTTCTACCACTGTAGTATGATGGAATATACGCAAAACAAAAATTATTTCCACTTTTTTTGTACAAATCATATTCGTTATCAATCAAAGTAAAATCATATTTTCCATCTAAATATTCATCATCATCCCTTAGTTTGTATCGTGCTGTTAATATTTTGCTAGCTTCGGAATATTCCCAAGAATTTCCTTTGGTAGGAATAACTTTCCCATCAAGGAGCCAACAATCAAAGACATATTCCCAATCTATTTCTTTTTTAGCTGTTGTAGGAACAGGAAGTTCGTAAGGGCTTTTAAATGTAATCGTCATCAATGTTGTATCACAAGTACCATCACCAGCATCAAAACTATAAACGTTTGAATTACTAGACCATTTTGCAGTTAAAGTCAGGTCGTTTGGAATTGTCCATGTTGCTTTATTACTATACTTTACATCATCTTTAAACCATCCCAAAAATGTTGAATTATATTTCATTGGAATTGGTAACTCATATGCGCAATTGTAGACAACTTTTACGCTTTTTATATCACACTCTCCGCCATTAGCTTTAAGCGTTACAGTATATACATTAGCAGACCAATAAGAACTTAAATGAGTATCTCCTTTCTCGCGATATTTACCAGAAAAAGGGAATGGTCTTCCTTCATTATCTATCCAGCATGTTAATGTGTAGCCAATTTCTTCTAAATACTGAGGAATGTTGTACTGAGAATTATAAGATACATTTAGTGGTTCTAGAGTTTTTCCAAATATTTGATCTTCGAAATAGATTTTATACGCTTTTGATGTAAATTTCGCTTTTAGATTAATATCCTCTGTCACTCTATCAGCATAAAATCCATTAAAAACCCACTCTCTTTCAGGATAGCCTTCAACATACCAGCTTGATATATTGTAGCCTTCAGTTTCACTAGCTGATGGTTTCTCAATTTTGGAATTTGAAGGCACCACTTTAGTTTCAATTAAATCATCATCACAGTAAAAGTTTACTGTATATGTTGTTGTGTCTTTTACATTTCCTGCATTAACAGTTTCCCCATTTGAAAAAGTAACAATCAAATCTCCATTTTCATCAATAAATGTGTTAACGACAGAAACTCCATCTTTCCCATCTTCACCCTGTTCACCTTGTGGGCCAGTATCACCTTGTGGACCAGTATCACCTTGTGGGCCTTGTGGGCCGGTATCACCTTGTGGGCCTTGTGGACCAGTATCACCTTTTTCTCCTTGGATACCTTGTGGGCCTTGTAGGCCTGCTTGACAACCTACAAGTGTGAAACACGATATGATACTTAAAACCAAAAAACGTATTTGTTTAAATTTCATAAATATTCAATAATTTATGTTCGATTAAAATTGAACACTTCTCCTTCTAATAATTCTAGAGAGAGAGAGAGAGAGAGAGTCAAGCACTTATATAATAAGAGTGCTAATAACTTTCTATGTCAAAATTATTAAAAATTAAGAAAATCGTTAAAAGCAGTTTTCTTCAAGATATGTAATTGCTCACAACTTTTTAAACATTTGGTAATTGGTTAAATACAAAATCTATTAAAGTTAATAATTAAAATCAATGCATAAAATGAGATAAAAATTTTTAGAATAAGATTTAATTATTGCCGAATACAAACATTAACATGTTGAAGAGTTCGTATTATTGTAAACAAAAGCCAAATTCTTCGATATCTGCCCTACGTTTAAGCGAAGCTTAAAATCATTTTAAAATTGCGTTGTTCTTTTCAATGTTGTATTTCATTTAAGCAAATCTTCAATCAGTGTATCTACACTATCAAATGTTTCCGATTTGCTACGATTATGCTCCATTTTTTCAACTTCTCTATAATTTCTATTTGGAACTTCACGAGTAATTTCAAAAGGAATCCTCTGTTCTCGAACAGATTGCGTTAAAAATAATGAAATAGCCGTAGACAAATCTAACCCAAATTCCCTAAATAGCGCAACTGCGTCCTTCTTCAATTCAGAATCAATATTTCTGTGTATAATATATGCACGATAAGCACACACTATAAATATTAATAATTACTTTTTATTAGTTATGGAAACAATTCTTTGATAATTTCGATAGCCTTTGGTTAAAGAAAGGCAAGTAACTAATGAGCCGAATAATAAGTTAGCAGTAATAAATTGAACAATTGCGCTACTTCCAATGTAATAGATAGTATCACCATTATTGATGTTCATCATAATGCAAATAACAATATTTAATATCATTGATATTGTGGATACTAAAAGAATAATAAAACCAAGAACGTATGAAGGGATTTTAAACATCATTCCTCTTTCATTCTTAGAAAAGAATCCAATTGAAATAAATATTATTAATGAACTTACAATAAGTCCATTTACGTAAACAAATAAATATAAGGAAGACGAAATAATTAATCCCGTAATATCTTGTGAATCGACTATAGAAGAAATTTGTATAATCGATTTTTCAACAAGTGAGTACAATCTAAAGCTATTATTTTTTGAAATAAGTGAAACTTCTCCAATATTGCTTATCAAAATTAATCCAAAGAAGAAGGCACAACCAAAGAAAATTCTTTCGAGCAATAAAACAGGTCTTCTTCTATCTTTTGAGGTGATGATTGTGATTATAAATATCGCTAATAACGAAACAAAAGCAGTCCAAATATATAAACTTTGATATGAAGAAATTGAATAAATTCCTCCAACATTATTGTTCATAGAAAGAATAAGTTGAGTTCCTAAAATATTTGAACATAATTGGACTGCAACATATTTATATGAAGTGCAGATAATATTATCTTTTACTTTAAGTTCTTTAAATGTATTGTTAATTCCGATTAGTCCAAATACAAGGCATATACCTATATTTAAAACAACTATAACAAACGGTATTAAAACTTTTAAGTAAGCAATAGCAACTTCTCCACCACTTAAACTAGCATTAATAGCATCTGTAATTAAACCCCATTGCTTGAAAAGATAAAACCACGAAAAACCATAATCTAATTCACTTGAACCAGTGAAAGAAACATATTGTCCAAAAGGTAAAACTATCCCAACAAATAGTAAAACTAATGTAACAACTAAGAAGATTTTTGAAAATATATTTTTCGTATGTTGCGAAATTTCTTTATTATTTTCTTTTTCGTTTGTCTCATGAGGAATTTTCTTTCCACAATGAGGACATTCGACCTCATCTGGTGAAATTGGTTTTCCACATTTAGGACATAAAATCTTGCCGTCCACTCTTGCACCGCAATTAATGCAATATGAGGCAATATCTGGATTGTCAAAGCCACACTTTGGACATTTCATTTTATTTCTCCACAAAAGGGCGGTCGACATGAATAACAACGTTGATTTTTACATCCTCGTTTTCATTAACCGCATCTTCAAATAAGCGAACCAATTCAGTTTCTTTAATCTTATCTTCGAAAGGAACAACGACATCAAACAAAATGTTCTTATGTCCGGTTCCAAAAACCATTCTAAAATCGTGAATTGTGTAATTTAAATTCTTTTCTTTAATAAAATTAAGTACTTTTTCTTTTAAACGTTGAACCTCTGGATTTGAAATTTCAATTGGGTCCATATGAACTGTCAATTCAACATCAAATTTTTGTTTTATATCCTTTTCAATATCGTCCATTAATTCATGAGAAGTCAAAACATCTACAGTAGAATCTACTTCAACGTGAATTGTCATAAAAATCTTTGTTGGGCCGTAGTTGTGAGCCATCATGTCATGGACTCCAAGAACTCCATCATAAGATTCAATTTCCTTAACAATCTTTTCAACCTCTTCCATTGATGTTGACTCACCAATTAAAGGGCTTGAAGTTTCTAAAATCATTTTGACTCCTGAGAAACCAACAAATAAAGCGACAACAATACCAATAAGTCCATCAAGAGAAAATGGTATTTTTACTGAATTTTGTTCGCAAATTGCACAAACAATTGCACCAATCAAAATTAATAAAGTTGAAATAGAATCAGTTAACGAATCTACTGCAGTAGCTTTAAGAGCAACAGACTTAATAATCTTGCTCATTCTGAAATTAAATAAAGATTGTAATAGTTTAAAAACTATAGCAATGCCTAAAATGATAAATGGCCATGGTTGAGAAAATACAAAAATTGAAGGATCATCTACTTTATATTCCACCATTTTCATGACAGATGTATAAGCAAGAACAATTGCTAAAGCAACAATAACAATTGAAACAATTAAACCAGCAATGTATTCGATTCTTTGATGCCCAAAAGGATGTTCTTTATCAGCAGGTTTACTAGAAAATTTAAAACCTAACAATGTAATTGCTGAACTTGCGAAGTCACTTAAGTTGTTAATGGAGTCTGCAATGATTGAAATAGAAGCAGAAATAATACCAAAGACAAGCTTCATTCCAAAAAGAATAATATTTGAAAAAATCCCGAAACCTGCAGCCAATTTTCCATGTGAAGTTCTTACCTTTGGATCATCAACGTTTTTATAATTTTTAATGAATATTTTTCTTAGTAATGTGACCATAGTCGTAAAGATAGTATAAAACAAAATGTTTTAATTTTGAAATGTATTCTTATGTGCGACTAAAGAAAAAACCTCTCATTATTGAGAGGTCTTATTCTAACTAGTTTTCTTTGCGTTTCTTGATAAATAAGAATGCACCAACTGCAGGTATTGCGATCACACTAATGACAACAATTAATTCAGTTATATTTTGCTTTTCTAGCATAGGTGCAATTTGGAACGAGAACGAAGAAACTGGAATTACTCTTTCGCCAATAAATGCAGGATATCTGTCGGTTCCATATTTATTAACGATGTAGTCATATAATCTTATTGCTTCTGCAACAATTTGGTAGGTTGATCCACGCGCAGTTACAACTGTTGAAGCGCCTGAACCAAATGCTTCGTATTCCGCATTGATCAATAAGGCTTTGTCTTCATTACCTAAATCAGCAAACGCTTCAGCCATATCTACCCAAGAAGTTGAATGAACAGGATCTGTTTGTCCAGTTGCATCACATGTGATACTACTTAAGAAATCTTGTGACCATTGGAACACTTCTTCTGAAGGATAAGAAGCTTGTGCTTTATAAAGGCTAACTTTGTTATTTGTACCTATTTTGTTGTAACAAGAGAACAATAAACTTGATTTGTTGAAGAACAATAAATTATGTGTATAGTCTCCTAATGCAGCTGCATCAACTTCTTCATTAGCAAAAGCGATACTAAAGGAACCATTTCCATCTAAAACATCTTTTGTTCTTAAGTAATTGCTTGAACTACTTGCCGCATAAATGTATCCATCTCTACTACGATCATAGAATGCATATGAACCTTGGGTTGTTCCAATTCTTAATTCAAATGGATGAATATCTAAATCTGTATCGTATTGAACTGTACCATCTGTATTTTTAACAATTTCAATTGCTTTACGGTTGTTTGATTCTTGTGAGCCTAATGCATAGGTTGCAGCATCTTTTTCTCCAACAATGAGAATGTTGTCTCCCACATTAAGTTCTGCTAAGGATTTTACTTTGGTAAATTGTTGTGAATACGGTATCGGAGTAATTTGAATTTGAATTGAATCGTAGATATCATCTCCACCATTAGCAGTACATGTAACTGTTGCAGTACCAACTGCTAAGAATTGCATTAATCCTTCTGCGTCAATTGAAACAAGATCATCTTCATCAACAGAATATGTGACAGACTTATCTGTGGCATTTGAAGGTAAAATTGTTGGCTCTAATTGGAAAGAGGTACCAACTTTAAATGATTGACCTGCTTCAATATTGAGTGATACCGATTCAACAAGAACAATTGTAGCCGAAACAGTTACATCAAATGTTGCTGTTGCGCCACATCTATGTGTAACAGTAATTGTTTGTGTTCCTGCTGTGGATAATGTCATTGGAGAATATGTACAACTTGCTGCAACATTTTCCAATTCTTCCGATGCTTCAGTAACAGCACTAACAACAATACCAGTTGGATCTAACGTTTCATTTAATGAATATTCTACTTTAGAAGGCAATGATTCTACTGCAATCTCTTCAACTGGATCAGCAGAATATAATTTCATTTTTGCATTATTAGTATTTGTATATGTTCTAAAATCTGGAGCGGTACTATATAAAGATAAATATCTTGTATTGTTAACTGAATTTCTCAAGTAGATAAAGCCATCACCAGCGTCTTCTACAATCCAGTTTTGGGTACCATTTTCAAGAGCATTAACACCATCGTTGGAAGTTGTGCATCCAAGAACATATGTTTTATCTTCAACAGTTTTTGAAATTGTATAAGTATTTCTTTCAACTCTATCAAAAACCCATCCGGCATCATCTGTATAATCGTTAATAAAATTAATTTTTTCGGTTAATTTGTCGGAATCCTCAGTTTTAATATAACCGGATTTTAAAATATAAGAATCACTTGATGAATCTGATGTTAAAAGATAAGCCTCACCATCTACAATGCCTCCGATTGGAGAAAATGGATTTACGACAATATCTGAAACTGTATATGGATCGCTTTCAACATCATTATAAGAAGCAGTAACATCGACTGATGTGGTTCCAAGAGCAGCAACTGCAGGATCAACTGACCAATCTACTGAACTAGTAAGATCTGCAGTAGTTAAATCTGAATAAGTACCAGTTGCAACTAATCCAGTTGGATCGAATTCTTCACCTTCTTCATAAGTTGTTTTGCCCATATTTCCACTTACTTCAATAGAAGAAAGTGTTTTTGTATTTTCTGCAATTGTTAATTCGATTTTCTTCCAACCAATTTGATTATTGGTTAAAGTGGTTGAAACTGTAGCGCTTGTTGCGACCGCATTATTTAAAGAAATATCTCCACTTTCCCAAAGACGATCTGTGAATGTTTTAACATCAATATTTGAAGAGTCGCTTGGTGAAATAGTTAGTTTTTGTTCTTTTTCTGGTTTATCGGTTTGAGTCCAACCATAAAATGTAACAGCTACTTTACTAATTACATATCCAGTTTCATTTAATTCTATGGACAAATCAGCATTTTTTGTGACTGGCATAGAAGTGATATTTGAAGAGGATTTATTTGCACCGCTAAATGTAAAAGTAACATCCGGTAAATCGCCATCAATTTCGCTGGATTCAACAACACGTTCATTATATGTAGTATTCCATTTAGATGCATATGTTTGAAAGTTTTTTTCGAAATCAAAAGTGTACTTTCCTGTATCAACTTCAGCCTTTGCTTCAATTGGTTTTACAGCACAATTAATTCCAATTACAGAACCAACGCCCAAAACTAAAGCAGAGGAAGCTAACAAAGCTAAAATCTTAAATTTTTTCATAATTTTACCTCCGAATTTTATAGCAAAATTTTTACAGTATTTTCTTTACACCATTATATATGCACATACGAGCGGACACAATAAATCATTTAATATTTTATTTAAAAATAAATATAATAATTACGTATGAAAGCAGTAATAATGGCAGGCGGCCAAGGAACCAGACTTGGCAATTTAGTTAGAGAAGTACCTAAACCAATGGTTAAGGTAAATAACAAAGCAATTTTGGAAAGACAAATTGAAACTTTAGTTTCATGTGGAGTCACCGAAATAACTTTAGTTATTGGTTATTTAGGAGATGTTATTAAACAATATTTCCAAGATGGGAAAAAGTTTAATGTTAGCATCGACTATATTGAAGAAACTTCTCCAATGGGTTCTGCAGGTTCTCTGTTCTATTTAAAAGATAAATTTGATGATGATTTTGTCCTACTTTTTGGTGACTTAATTGAGTCTGTTGATTTCAATAAAATGATGGAATTTCATAAGCAAAATAATGCCTTAATAACTCTGCTTTCTCACCCTAATATGCACCCATTCGATTCAGACCTAATTATCGTAGATAAAAATAACGTCGTTTTAGGTATGGATTCGAAGCACAATATTCGTAATTATTTTTACCATAATTTAGTTAACGCAGGCATCTATATTTTGAGCCCAAAATCTCTTGAATATTTTACTGAAATTCGTAAACAAGATATGGAAAAAGACTTTATTAAAAGTCTAATTCCATCAAATCGTGTATACTCATACTGCTCAAGCGAGTATGTAAAAGACGCAGGAACTTTAGAAAGATTAGAGGCGGTTGGAAACGACATCAAAAACGGCCTTGTCGAAGCTAAAAATATTCGCCATAAACAAAAGGCAATTTTCCTTGATCGTGATGGCACAATTAACACCCTTGTTGGGCACTTAGATGACATCAATAAATTTGAGTTAATTGACGGGGTTGCAGAAGCAATCAAAAAGATTAATGCTTCAGGTTATCTTGCAATAGTCATTACAAACCAACCAGTTGTCGCTCGTGGAGCCTTAACTTTAGAAGGTTTGGAAGAAGTTCATAAGAAAATGGAAACACTTCTTGGAAACGAAGGCGCATTCCTAGACGCAATTTATTTCTGTCCTCACTATCCAGAGAGTGGCTTCCCTGGCGAAGTTAAAGAATTAAAAATTGAATGTGACTGCCGCAAACCAAAAATCGGAATGCTATTAAAAGCTCAATCTCGTTTTAACATTGACTTTAGTCAATCTTGGTTCGTTGGAGATGCAGATTTAGATATTGAATGTGGTCAAAATGCAGGCACAAAAACTGTTTTAATTAAAAGCGAAAAGGTCTGCAAATCAAAGCCAGACTACACTGTAAATTCCTTGCTTGAAGCTGTTGAACTTATCACAAAATAAGTCATATTTCAATTCTTGCTTATATATTTCATATATGTATAATAGTAGTGTTTCACGAATTTAATTTATTAAATGAGCGCTACTAAAAACACCGATAAAAACGAAACATCTAAACGTAAAATCAAAGGAAATTGGTTCTACTTCTCAGTTAAACGTTTCCTTGATTTATTATTTTCTACAATCGCAATAATTGTTTTAGCGCTTCCAATGTTGGTTTTTGCAATCATTGTAAAATGCTCATCAAAAGGCCCTGCAATATTTGCAGATCAACGTGTTGGCAAAAATGGAAATTTAATAAAAGTGCTAAAGTTCAGAAGCATGTATGTTGACGCTGAAACAAATATCGACCACTACTTAACTCCTGAACAAAAAGAAATTTGGCTTCGTGAAAGAAAATTAGATGACGATCCAAGAGTTACAAAATTTGGTCGCTTTATTAGAAAAACATCTATTGATGAATTGCCGCAATTATTTAATATTTGGATTGGCAATATGAGTTTTGTTGGTACACGTCCAATAACAGTTAGAGAAATTGAAACTAATTTTACTGAAGAACAAAAACAAATTTTATATAAAGGAAAACCTGGTTTAACTGGGTATTGGCAAGTCTACGGAAGAGGCGAAGCCGAATATGAAAACAATGAACGACAAAAATATGAATTGGAATATTTTTACAGACGTTCAATTTTATTTGATTTCAAACTCGTTTTCTTAACAATTCCAGTAGTTATTAAAGGAAAGGGAGCAAGATAAAATGCCTAAAATGCTCTTTATTGCTCCAAATTTCTACTCATACCATGTTTTCATGAAAGAGGCTTTTGAAAATAAAGGTTATGAAGTTGATTATTTTGACGATAGACCTTCTACAGGCTTTTGGGACAAAGCGTTTTTAAGACTTAACAAGAAAATTCTTAAAAGAAAGATATCAAAATATTTTGATAAAATTTTAAATTCTGCAAAAGATAAACAATATGATGTTGTGCTTTGCATTTATGGTCAGTCTTTTACAAAAGAAATGTTTTCAAAACTTCGTAACGCCATTCCAAATGCACACTTCATTTTCTACATGTATGATCCTTTAGCATCCATGCCAGATAGACTTGAGATTGCAAAGATGTTTGATAAAGCCTATTCGTTCGACAATGACGATGTAAAAGAACACAGCGATGTCTTTGAACTTTTACCAGTCATGTTTTGCTACAAAAATTTTGAAAAAAGAAATCCTAAATACGATTTCTCCTTTGCAACAACAATCATGCCTGGAAAATACAAGTTGTCTAAAGAGATTATTGAGCAACTTAAAGAGAAAAATTATAAGGTTTATGAATTTAAATTCATTCAATCAAAACTTGTCTTAATGTATTATAAATCTAAGAACAAGGAGTTCAAAAAGGCTAAATTCAAAGAATTTGTGTATAAAAGAATGTCGTACGAAGACTCTTTAAAATTAATTGAAGACTCTAATGTAGTTATTGACATTCCGAAGCTACACCAATCTGGTCTAACAATGAAAACATTTGATTGTTTAGCCGCAGAAAAGAAACTTATTACTACAAACGAATCTATCAAGGAATACGATTTTTATAAGCCGGAAAATATTTATATTTACAAAGACAAATTTGATTTCGATGACGTATTCTTCAAATCGGATTACGTTCCAGTTCCTGAAGAGATTAAGGAAAAATATTCATTAGAAAGCTGGGCAAAGAAAATTCTCAGCACATATGAGGGGAGATAAAAATGAAAGGTATTATTTTAGCAGGTGGATCTGGTACAAGACTATATCCATCAACATTAGTTACTAGTAAGCAATTGATGCCTATCTATGATAAGCCAATGATTTACTATCCATTAAGCACATTAATGCTTGCTGGTATCAAAGATATTTTGATTATTACTACACCTGAAGATAGTCCAAAATTCAAACAATTCTTAGGCGATGGTTCAGCATTTGGCATTAATTTAAGTTACGCTATTCAGGCTGTACCAAACGGACTTGCTCAAGCTTTTGTTATTGGTGAACACTTTATTAATGGTGATGCATGTGCTCTTATTTTAGGAGACAACATTTTCTACGGAGCAAACTTAACTGCTCACTTACAAAACTCTGTTGCAAGAGCTAAGTTAGGAAAATGCACAATCTATGGTTACTATGTAAAAGATCCAGAAAGATTCGGAATTGTTGAATTAGACGAAAACAATAACGCTATTTCAATCGAAGAAAAACCAGAACATCCAAAATCAAACTACTGTGTCACTGGTTTATATTTCTATCCAAAGGATGTTGTTGAAAAAGCTAAAAAAGTTACTCCATCTAAACGCGGAGAATATGAAATCACCTCCCTCAACAATATGTATCTTGATGAAAAACGCATTCACGTTACAACTCTTGGACGTGGTTACACATGGCTAGATACAGGAACACACGATTCATTAGTTGAAGCATCTGACTTTGTCAGAATGATGGAACGTCAACAAGGAATTCAAATCTCTTGTCCAGAAGAAATTGCATACATCAATGGATGGATTTCTAAAGAAGATTTAATTGCAAAAGGCGAATTAATGAATAAAAACGAATATGGTCAACATTTATTGAATGTTGCTCAAGGAAAAATTAGATATTCTGTTATTAAAAGAAAGGTCGTTAAATAATGCTTAATTTTATTAAAACCGAAATTGAAGGTGTTTATATAATTGAACCAAAAGTATTTGGTGACAATCGCGGTTATTTTATGGAAACTTATAGCGAACGTGATTTTATCGCTGCAGGTTTACATTACAACTTTATCCAAGATAACCAATCAAAATCTAAAAAAGGCGTTTTACGCGGCTTGCACTTCCAAAAATCACATCCACAAGCAAAGCTTGTTCGTGTAATTAAAGGCGAAGTGTACGATGTCGCAGTTGATCTTAGAGAAGGCTCTAAAACATACGGAAAATATGTTGGTGTCCTTCTTACAGAAGAAAACAAAAAACAATTTTTGATTCCGAGAGGTTTTGCTCACGGATTTTTAGTTGTTTCTGACGAAGCAGAATTTGTTTACAAATGTGACGAATTCTATCACCCAGAAGATGAGGGCGGAATCATGTGGAATGATAAAGACGTTAACATAAAATGGCCTGAAATTAATGGAGAAATCCTTCTTTCAGAAAAAGACAAATTACATCTTGCATTAAAAGACAGTAAGGTAAGTTTTAAATTATGAGAATATTAGTTACTGGAGTAAAAGGGCAACTTGGCTTTGATGTTCTAAAAGAACTATCGAAAAGAGGTTACAAAGATGTCCTCGGAATCGATAAAGACGAATTAGATATAACAAAAGAAGATGATGTAATTCGTTTTATTTCAGATTACAAACCAGATGTCGTTATTCATAACGCTGCTTGGACTGCAGTTGATAAAGCTGAAGAGAACAAAGACAAGGTTTATGAAGTCAACTCTTTGGGTCCAAAATACATCGCAGAAGCCTGTAAAATTGTAAACGCTAAAATGGTCTATATTTCTACAGACTACGTCTTTGACGGACTAGGAGATAAACCATTTGAAGTTAATTCCCCTAAAAACGGTCTTTCAGTTTACGGATCAACAAAATCTAAAGGTGAAGACTTTGTAAAATCTACTATAGATAAATATTTTATCATTCGTATTTCTTGGGTATTTGGTTTAAATGGAAATAACTTTGTTAGAACCATGATTAAACTTGCTCAAGCCGGCAAAGAAGAACTAAATATCGTTAACGATCAAATTGGTTCTGTTACATATACTGCGGATTTATCAAGATTAATTGTTGATATGGTTGAAACAGAAAAATATGGAATCTACCATGCAACAAATGAAGGTTTCATATCTTGGGCCGAATTTGCACAAGAAATATTCAAAGCAACTAATTTTAATGTAAAAGTTAACAAAGTTACCACTGAAGAATATAAAAAACTTGTACCTAATCAAGCGGATAGACCTCTTAATTCAAGAATGTCAAAACAATCACTTGATGAAGCAGGTTTTAAGCGACTTCCAGAATGGAAATATGCTTTAAAAAGATATATTGAAGAATTAAAAGAAAACAAAATTTTATAAGGAGAATACTTATGGCAAAATTTTTAATTACAGGCGGAGCAGGTTTCATTGGAGGAAACTTCTGCCACATTATGACAGAAATGTACCCAAACGATGAATATGTTTGCATTGATGCTTTAACATATGCAGGAAACCTCGAAACACTTGAACCAATTATGAATAGACCAAATTTCAAATTTGTTCATGAAAATATCTGCAATAGAGAAGCAGTATTTGCTTTATTTGAAAAAGAAAAATTTGATTATGTTATCAACTTTGCTGCAGAAAGTCATGTTGATAGATCAATCGAAAATCCAAGAATTTTCTTGGAAACAAATATTTTAGGTACTCAAACTTTAATGGATGCATGTAGAAAATATGGCATTAAAAGATACCATCAAGTTTCTACTGATGAAGTTTATGGAGATCTTCCTTTAGATAGACCTGATTTATTCTTCACTGAAGACACACCAATTCACACTTCAAGTCCATACAGTGCTTCTAAAGCTTCAGCCGACTTATTAGTTATGGCATACCACCGCACATTTGGTCTTCCAACAACAATTTCACGTTGTTCAAATAACTATGGACCATATCACTTCCCAGAGAAATTAATTCCATTAATTATCAAAAAGGCTTTAGCAAACGAACCATTACCAATTTACGGTAAAGGTGACAACGTTAGAGATTGGTTACACGTTTACGACCACTGCACCGCTATTGACTTAATCGTTAGAAAAGGCAGAGATGGTGAAATTTATAATGTTGGTGGTCACAACGAAAGAACAAACCTTCAAGTTGTTAAAGTAATTCTCAAAGAATTAGGAAAACCTGAATCGCTTATTACTTATGTAAAAGATAGAGCAGGTCACGATTTAAGATACGCAATGGACCCAACAAAATTAATGAATGAATTAGGTTGGAAACCAAAATATACTTTTGAAACCGGCATTGGTCCAACAATCAAATGGAATCTCGAACACCAAGATTGGATTAACCATATCATTTCTGGTGAATACATGAGATTCATGGAACAAAATTACAAAAATAAATAATTAATGACGGAACAAGCAACTACTCAAAAATCCTTATCAAAAAATACGATTTGGTACTTGCTTTATAATGTACTGAACATTATTTTTCCTTTGCTAACAAGCATATATGTAGCGAGAGTTTTACTCCCAGATACAATTGGCCAAGTTTATGATGCCCAAAACATTGCGTCATATTTTTCGGTTTTAGCTTTTCTTGGAATACCAACTTATGGTTTAAGAGAAATCGCAAAAATTAGAGGAAATAAAGAAGAGAGAAATCGATTATTTACTGAACTCTATATAATCAATTTAATTTCAACAATCATCTTTTCGATTGTATATGTTTCGGTAGTTTTTATAGTTCCTGAATTTAGAAATAATTTAGTTTTATATCTAGTTGCCGGAATAATAATTGTTATAAATGCATTTAATATTAATTGGCTTTATGAAGGCCTTGAAGAGTTTAAATTTGAATCAATAAGAAACCTAATTTGCAAGGCTTTAAGCTTCGTAATATTGGTTCTTTTTGTTAAAAATGACAGCAATTCCTTAATATTTGCTTCTATTCTTGCTATTGCGACAGGCCTAAATTATTTGGTTAATATGCTTGTCCATAGTAAGCATGCAAAATTCACATTTAAAAATTTAAATTTGAAGAGACACATGAAGCCTATTTTATTCTTAGTAGCAGTTAATCTAGCTATTGAAATATATACACTAGTAGATACAACAATGATTGCTAGAATATGTGGAGAAGTTAATAAAGACCAGGTTGCTTTCTATGTAAACGGAAACAAAATTTTTAAAGTCTTTTTACAAGTCGTTAACACATTCACAATAGTTGTTGTTCCTCGATTAACAGAATACTTCCAAGACAAAAAACAAATAAACTTTAATAACCTTTTGTCAAAAACATTAAGAATTTTAATTATGATTGCTATTCCGTTAGTAGTCGGAATTTTCTTCTTAGGAGATTTAGTAATTCAAATTCTTTATAGCAGCGATAAGAGTTCATACGAAACGTCTGGAACGGTATTGAAAATTTTAAGCCTGTCTTTAATTTTCTCTCCTATAGGTTATTTGCTTGGAAGCCGTGTCTGCTTAATTGCTGGCAAAGAAAAGAAAATGCTATTAAGTGTAGCTATTGGTGCGGTTTTAAATGTTGGTTTAAACTTCCTATTAATTAACCTTTTCCAATACAACAATTCAATCGTTGAATTTTTAAATTCACATTTTACACGTGAAAGTCATGTTGGGTTTGGTGAATTTGGGGCTGCTATCGCGTCTGTAATAAGCGAAATTGTTGTAATGATTGTTTATATTGCCCAAGGTAAAAAGTACTTTAAATTAAATGGATTATTCGACGACATCTTAAAACCAATTTTAGCAACCAATATTATGTTGTGTTTCCTAACAGTTCTAAATCTATTCAATTTCAATTTCACTAATATCGTTTTAGTAAACCAAATCATTGAATTAGTTGCAAAATTTGTTGTTGGTTTATTAACTTATTTCATTTCACTTCTTGCACTACAACAAAAAGACGTTGTATATACACTTAACAAGTTAAAAATTAGATCTCATTCTAATTAATTTACTTTTCAATCAAATTTGAATTAACAATTTTATCTATAAAAGATTTAAGCGAATATGATTCGCATATTTTTTGATCAATAGGTTCAAATTCCTTTTCAATAAATTCTTTGCTTATTTCTGAATAATTATCTGTAGAGAATACTGCGACATTATTTTTGCTATATAAATCATACTCAGCTATATTGGCGTTGTTTGTAATAATTTTTATATTAGATGTTAATGCATCAACACAACGGTTAGTTAAACCATTTTGTTCAACTCTTGTTACATCAACTAACACTTTACCTTGATTGTATAAATTGTCTTTTTCTTCAGCATTTAAAGGCTTAAAAACAAAGTCAGGCATTTTTGAACCTTTCATATATTTCGGATGCAAAATTTTATTCGCAATATAAGAAAATTTGTATCTAAAAAATTGCACAAATTTATATGTAATATTATTATCTTCGCAATATTTTGATAAATCTTTTAAAACTCTAAATCTACTTGGGGTTGCAGTGCCTAAATAAATAAGATCGTACTTCTTTTCGTTTTGATCTTTATTTAATTTAATTGGCTCCGAAAAATCTCCCTGATATTCTAATGAATATTCTTTGCAATCTGTTAAATCGAAAGAATAGAATTTATCAACATGTTTAATATGGCTTTTTACTACAGGATACATTCTTAATGAATCCCACATAAAATATACTTTTTTTGTATTTTTGTAAGTTTCAACAAGGCTTATCATTTGCTTCTCAGAGAAAAATACTGGGGAACAAAAGAACACTAAATCATATTGTTTATCTTTGGTTTCTTTAATAATTCTTTTGGTGTGCTTTTTCATCATTAAAGATTTCATAAATGGAACATGATAAAAAAGTATTTTTGTAAAGAAATTTAATCTAGGTCTCCATTCAAAAACAGAAACGTTATAGCCTTGACGTTGTAATTCTTCGATTATCTGATTTGATAAACGGAAGAAAACTTGAGTAATAAGAAGTATGTTTTTATTTTTGCCCATTTGTTTTTACCAAAACGACAAAGTTATGCAACTTTCCTTTCCAAATAGATTGAACGAATAGGAACCCAAATAAATACAGATAGCAAAGCATAATCAAAGTTGTAGGCGAATATAATTGTTCCGCTTTCAAACATCGTGTATATTAAGCAAGTTAAAATTATTAACCATTCCAATAAAACAATGTCTTTATTGTCTTTAAATATTTTGATCGATTGATATATCAAAATTCCAAACAAGATAAAGAAGGAAACTAATAGAACAACTCCACCATTACCGAGTAATTCAAGGAAGCCGTTATGAGCAGAATTAGTTTGGTTAATATTTTGTTCAAGTATAGGTTCCCAAGCCAGATTGAATTTATACAATAAATCGTTAAAAATTTGATAACCAGTTCCTACTCTCCAGTTTGAAACTTTAATGATATCAAACGCATTTTGCCAAATTGAAACTCTACTATCAAAGGTATTGAAATTACCATAGGTAAAGAAATTATGAAGTAATGATGAAATCTTGTGAGTTACGAGTTCAAAGACTAATAAGCCAAGACCAATTAAAACTAAGATTCCTCCGACAATTATAACTATTAAAAGATTTCTTTTTGGATTGTCTTTCCAAGTCAATATAAGTCTTACAATTAAATAGCCAATATAAACAAGTGAACCAGCAAAAATTGGAAGTTTTGCAAATGTAAAGAACATCGAAATTACAAAATAAATTGGTAATAAAAGTGTCCACCATTTCTTTGTAAAATGATGCAACATAACTGAAGCAACAACACCCAAGAACATGATAAATCCAAAAGAATTGCCATTAGGAAATACAGAATGTACAGCGTGAAGTTTAATATCGCTAGCATTCGGATTTGTAAAAATATAGTTGTAGCAGTAATTATACTCTGCGAAATAAGAAGCAATAATGAATGCTGCTACAACCGCAACACAGCAAGCTGAAATAATAAACAATAATGCTTTATAGTTAAATATTTTTGGTAAGACGTCTAATGTAACAAATGTTAAAGATAAAACGATTAAAAATTGGGCAATAGATTTAACTCTTCTTATTCCTTCAACAGAGAAAATTAAATCTGATTTGTAGCCTTCACGCATTACATAATGTGAATATGCAACATCGTTTGGGAAGAATATAACTGCAAGAATATTACAGACAAATAATACTCCCAAGAAAATAAGTAACGCTTTATTAGGAACATAATGTTTGTTTTTAACACCAAACACAAACATCAACGCAATACTAATTGCAAAAACTCCAAAGGATAAAAAGAAAAAGAAATCAGGTAAGGATAATAATTGCTCTTTGGTTCCAACTAACATTGTTACATTGCATACACAATAAAAACCTGTGCAAAAGGCAACGACCATAAGACCAAAAAATATCCAGAACCACTTATCCTTTAGTTTTGCAGCATATTCTCTAATCATAAAATTTCCCGCTCATATTATACATAAAACTTTTCTTTATTAGAAAACAAATATGTAAATAGAATCTTTGTTAACAATTAAGCAATCATCGCTTTTTCAAACTTTGATAGTTTTACTTCATTGAAGTATATAGAAGAAATTGGAATCCAAATAAACATGCTAAATACTGTGTAATCTAAGTTGTTTGCAAAGCAAATACGTCCTGTTTCAAATGCTGAGAAAGCTAAACCGCATGTTATTAAAACGAATCCTAAAATTGAAGTTCTTGAATCTACTTTTGCAATTCGAATACAACGAACGAAAAGAATGATGTAAAACAATAAACCAATCAAAGCAAAAACTATGCCACCAGAACACAAAAAGTCTAAATAACCTTCATGGACTGTTGATCCGTTTGTTGGAGTAGGTCCGCCAAACATATAACGCTCTAAAATGTAATCGAATTTCTTAAATCCGTAGCCATGACCTATATCAAATTGGGAGAATAATTTTAATGCATTATTCCAAAGCTCTATTCTTCCGGATAAACTTTCAATACCAGCATTTAAAGCTTTGAAAAACTTGCTAACCCATTGAGTTGCATTTTCTAATGTTGTTAAAGCAATTACACCTGCAAAAAGTATTCCACTAACAATTATTATTGTTATAACATTCATGTTTCTATGTGTTTTAAACGTAATAATAAAGCGAATAATAAAATAAACGACAAAGTAAACTAATCCAACGATCATTGATACTCTACAGAATGTAAATGGTATGTGTACTAAGAAATAAACCATTAATAAAATGAACCACCATTTTCCGCTTCTATAATGCAAGATTGAACATGCAACCATTGCAGTAAAAAGTAAGAATGAATATGGATTTGGGTTAACAATTATTGATTGAACTGAATTACTCTTAAACAAAGAAATTGAAGGCTCAGATATTCCTTTAAAAATTGCTATATATTTATCAGCCTCTAAACAATAAGAGATAATTACTAAAACACCAACAATCGTCGCAAATAAAATTGCCAAAAGATTGGTTAATGTTTTTCCATCACATGTTTTTGGTAAGAAATCTATAACAATAAAGAATACAAGTAAGACTAAAAAGAACTGCAAAATATTAAGTAAATCTTCCTTGAGAAGTTCATAAACTTTTGAACCATAAATCGGACTATCTAAAAACACAGAACTTCCCGACTTAAATGTTGTTATTAAATTAAGACAAAAAAGAATGGTAAAAATGCATAAAAATGCCATATTTGGTTTGTACTTGGATTTAACTGCTCCGATTACAAACAAAACACAAGCTAAACCATTAGCAATCAAAAAGGCAATGTACGGAAAACTAACAGGAGGTAAAGCTAATTTCTCCATATCTTGTCCAATCATTTGAGCGTTACAAACAGCAAAAAAGCTAATCGCCATTAGCAACGCAGACAATATGAAGTAAATTGTTGACCATCTGTTCCAATTTCTAAACATAACTATTGTTTAGTTTACTCTATTTATGTTTCTTATATCAAAAAAAATAATCGTAATTAAAAATTTGTATTACAATTGTAGCCATGAATTTCGTATTTATTTCGCCTAACTTTCCATCAATATACTCACATTTCGTAAAAGCTCTAAACGAAAGGGGTTTGAAAGTTTTAGGTATTGGAGACAATCCTTATGAATGTCTAAATGATGAGTTAAAACAAAACTTAGCAGAATATTGCTATGTTTCAAATTTAGGTAATCTTCAATGGATGAAAAACACATTAGATTACTTAGAAAGTAAACATGGCCATATTGACTATATCGAATCCAATAATGAATTCTGGTTATTCTCTGACAGTTATTTAAGAGAATATAAAGGAGTTCAAAACGGCTTCCTTCCATCCGAAATGGATAAGATCAAATACAAATCTCAAATGAAGCAATATTTCGAAGAAGCAAAGGTCAAAACCGCTCGTTGGATTATTGCAGATTCTTTCGAAAAAGTAATTGATTTTGTAAACAAAGTTGGTTATCCAGTGTTTGCTAAACCAGATAACGGGGTAGGCGCTGCATGCACATATAAAATTAATAATAAAAAAGATGTTAAAAACTTCTTTGCAACTAAGCCTAACGAAATCTACATTATGGAAGAATTCATTCAAGGCGAGATCATCTCATTCGATGGAATTGTTGATGACGAGTCTAATCCAGTTCTAGCATTCAACGAAACATTCCCAACTCCAATTGCAGAAATTGTTAATAAAGATTTAGATGTTTATTACTACGCTAATATGGACATGCCTGAAGAATTTAGAAAAATGGGTGAACGTGTTGTAAAAGCATTTAAGATTAGAAAACGTTGTTTCCATATTGAATTCTTCAAGTTAACTGAAGATAGACCAGGATTAGCTAAAAAAGGTGAAATACTTGGCCTTGAAGTTAATATGCGTTCTCCTGGAGGAGACACTCCTGACTTATTATGTATTGCATTTAATGATTCATATTATGAAGCCTACGGAGACGTAATCGCATATAACAAAGTTAATAAAGATTTAAATAAGAAACACTACATTGCAATCTCGGTTGCTAAAAAGAATAGATTCTCCTATAAACATCAACACAATGAGATTGAATCAAATTATAAAGACCATATTGTTAAACACGGTTTCTATGATCCTGCAATCTCAAAAGCAATGGGCAACGAATTCTATTTAGCTAAATTTGAAAACCTTGATGAAGCATTAAAATTCAAAGACTTTATTTTAGAAAAATAACTCGAACGAATCGAGTTATTTTTTTGTTTTAGTATTGATATGTAGAATTAATTGCTCCGCCGTATGTTTTAGATAAATCAGACCATTCCGTGAAGTGCGAATAAGTAGACGAAGTGAAGGTTGATTGACTGTCTCGTGTTCCAGCTACATAGTAGAATGCTAGTCCGTGTGCATCATGGGCAGCTTCTTGTTGTGAGGAAGAATAAGCAACAAGATTTCCAAATGCAGTCTTAACATTAGAAATGTAACTGCCTCCTGGATTAAATGTGCTATTTTTCTCAAGCAATGTTAAGAAGTGCCATACATCAAATGTGCAGAAGTAATTATAATCTGTACCACCAAAATACTTCGTTTTTCCAATAAGGTTTGAATTAAATGTAGATTTATTACTTGATGTAATCTTATTCTTAAGTTGAGCAGCTAATTCTTCAAAAGCGGTCTTGTAAGCAGACATATAATTCAAGTTATAGTATGCCAATGTTTGATCGCAAGGATAGTATTCGCCTTCCCAATAACCTCCTGTTCCATTCACTCCGCCATTATCACTAATAAATCCATCAACAACGGCTTTTAAAATGGTTTCAGTAGATTTGTTAGCATAAACATCGTCAATCCATGTGTCGTAATCCCATCCCTCTCCAGCTTCAGATTCTTCAGAACCAACCATATAGTTGAAATATGGAGAGTTGAACTCTGCAACATCTTGCAAGCCCATTAAACATGCGTCATATCCAATCCACTCAAGTTTTGTAGTTCCAGTTGATTGGAAAGCCCCACTAACAGCATTTACAACTTCGTAATCATATAATGAATCCTGGCTGTAATTTTCATCATAGCAAACGCCTCTCATTCCGCCACCATGGTTCCAGAGTATAACACCTGTTTTTTCTGCAGGATATTCTGTTAAACCCCATTCTAGGAATGACTGGAATGTTTCAGTTTCACCCATAGATGCATTATCAAGTCTTTCATCAAGAACATAATTTTTTGAACTTAGATGGAATCGATTTAATTTATTTAAATAAATCAAAGAAGAGTATGAATCATTCCAACTCTTTGCACCACCAGCCTCAATAACAATATTTACATCATTAGGTTGGTTCTTTACGGATTTGATTTCATCAAGATCGCCTGAAGCGAGACCGTTCTTGCTCTCCAAATCGTTTCCGCTCATATAAATCAAAATAGTATATTTATCTTTTTGCTGTTCAGTAACAGTCACGGAACATGTTGCTGTTTTGTTACCATCTTGAGTTGTACAAGTAATTGTTGCAGTTCCAACAGCTTTAGCTGTTACTAAACCCGATGAATCGACTGAAGCAATTGTGGATTTACTTGAAGACCAAGAAACGTTCTTATTAGAAGCATTAGATGGAGATACTGTTGGGGTTAATTGATATGTTGAACCAATGCCAATAGATGCTGAGGAAGTATTTAATGTAACTCCTGTAACAGCAATTGTCTTAACTGTAACTGTACATGAAGCAACAGTTGTTGTTGTTTCGCCAGTCTCAACAGTAGCTTTAATTGTTGCTTGTCCAGTTTTAACACCTGTAACTACACCATTGTCAACTGTTGCAATTGTTTCGTTTGTGCTTGTCCAAGTAATTCCTCGATTGTAATTAGATGGAGATACTGTAGCTTTAAGTTCAACAGCATTTCCTAATGCAACCTCTTGTGTAGATGGCAAAGATACGCTTGTTGCATATACAGGTTTTCCACTTGTTCCATAAAGTTCTGGAAGAAGCATTGATGTAGAAGTGTTTGATGTATATGTTGTGAAACGAGGACTACCTGAATTGTAAAGTATACGTCCATAGCTACTTGTTCCGTTTTGAATTGTTGCAGAATCACTGCTAATAGAAATATCCCATGTAGTTGTTCCGCTGTTCCAACCTACACTCTTTGCACCAGATGATCCTAATAAATCGCCATTATCATTTTCAAAAGTCCATGCGCCAGAATTTCCGCCAACAGTGAATATAACAGCACCTTCTCCTGGTGCAACAACATCATCATCAAATTCTGAATCAATAGGATCTAGGAATGTGCCATTAACATCTCCTGCAACAACACCTTTAGAAGCACTACCGATTACAACCTTCATACCGGCTTCAATATCATTAGCATTTGTAATTAATTCAAAACCTTCTGGTTTAACTGGTTCAGTAACCGTAATTGTACATGTTGCTGTGAAGCTACCATCTGTTGTTGTAACAGTAATAACTGCTGTGCCGGCAGACTTACCTGTAACTAAACCATTACTATCAACTGATGCAATAGTTGGTTTATCAGATTGCCAAGCAACTGATTTTGTTGTTGCTGTTGATGGGGTAACAGTTGCAGTTAATTGAACTGTCTTGCCAACTTCGATTGATGCTGTTGTTTTATCAAGAGTGACATCTTGTACTGGAACAGCGTTAACTGTAATAGCGACCGAACCAGAAATTGATGGGTTATCAGTCTTATAAACTTTAGCAGACCAGTTTCCTGCAACACCTAAGATTTGGCTCATGTCATGAGCAACACTGTTTGGATTTAATAAACTTGCAGAAAGTCCGTATTCACTAAAGTTAGCATATGGAACGTCTTTTGCTGTTGTACCATCGCTAAGACTTAATGTCGCTTTTAAATTGTTTGTAAATGTAACTGTTTGAGCAGTTGTATAAGTTGTTGTTGTCATGGAAGCACTAATAGCTGTAACAACTACTGGTGGATTGCCAACAATGATTTGAATATCAACTGGTAAGAGTGTTGAATATTGAACTCTAACCCAATATGTACCAGCTTCTGGGAAAGGTTTTGTTTTATCAATACCACTTCCACCTTGAGTTTTTGAAACATTATATGTGTATTGAGTTGAAGTTAAAGAAACTTGAGTTCCGTCTTGTTTTTTAGCTTTAACGATTAATCCATTATCTGAAGAATATGTATTTTCAGTTGTATAATCGTTTGCTTTTGTATCAGAAACTGTAATTCCAACAATATCACTTGGTGTGTCATATTCGACATCAGCTAATTTAACTTTATGATAAAGATAAGTAACATTGTCTTGTCCTTTGTTCCAAGAGTTCCAAGTTGTCTTACTTGTATTGTAAGAAACGTAGTGTGGATCTGAGTTATTGCTATAAATCTTGTGAGATGAAAGATCAATATTCCATGTTCTGTTACTAGTTGATCCTTCAGTTGAGAAATATAAGCTTTGATATGAGCCGCCATCATAAAGAGGTTTTGTATCTCCACCTTCTTTAGTGAATTGGTATGAACCTTTAGAACCGCTTAAAACGAAACCATAACCTGAAACATAATCAAATTGTTTACTAGCAACATTTATAGATGCAGATGCTAAGTAATAATTTGCGGAAATTGTGTTTGTAGAAACTTTACCGCTTCCGTTATTTACTGTAGCAAATGTATAAACATCGCCAGAGATAAGGTCTTTTTCGTCTTCAACAAGTTGAAAAACTGTTTTGCCTTCGATTTGGTGTCCGTGAGCAGCTGGGTTGTCAACACATGTGTATTGATATGTAGCTTTCTCGAGGTTAACACTACCGCCGGTAGCAGATAATTCGACGTAATAAGGTAATGAAGGTAAGTTATATACTTCTGTGCTTATTGCGTTGCTGTAACCAGACCATGTTGCGCCATCGTATGAAGTTCTAAATCTTAAAGATCCGGAACCAGAAAAATTAAACTGCATGTAATCGATTGATGTAATTTGTACAGTATTAACAATTTTTCCACCATTTGCGATTGTCGCATGGCCGGTAGAACTAACGCTACAATTTGTGTAATCGAATCCGATTTGCCAGTTACCTGAACTTGTTGTAATGTCCTTATGAGTTTCAGATGATCCTAGCTTGTTACTTGAGTCTAAAACAACTGTGTAATCAGAATCGCCAAACGCACCCGCAGCGTTTATTTTTGAGGAGGAATTTGTAAAAGCTAAAATGCTAACCATTCCTAGGATAGCAAGTGAGGAGGCGAAAGCAAGTCCGCCTAGCTTGTTCTTCTTTTCCATAAGAATTCTCCAATAAACCGTATTTTTGTACGTATGTATATATATTATATATATGCGTATATTTTGTAAATCTTTTTGTATTAAAGCAATGTTTCTTTTCCGATTTAATCGGAACAAAAAACCTGCAGGAGTCCCTACAGGTGTTTGCTGTAAAAATGATTAATCAGCGTAATATTCAATGGTCATCGAACTTAATGCAGCACGACATTTTTCATCGTTCAAATCGGTTTGAACATGGAATGCGTGATACACCTTATCACCAGCTGGCATTGTGATGGTTCCAGACTTTTCAGGACCTTCAGTAGCTGATTCAGTTGTTAAGTCTAAAGTTTGCCATGTTGATTGAACTGTTGTTTCGCCATAATAGACGATTGTATTTGTGTCGTAGTTAGCACCAGAATATCCAGTTCCCGAATCAAATGTTTTCCAATATGATTCAACATTTAACGAAATTGATTTAACGTCTTTTGCAAAAGAGAAATGTAAGCTTCCTCCTGCTTTGCCTGCACCTATGGTGCAAGAAACTGTACCGCTTAATTCGTGCATTGCAGTTGAGTTTACGTTGTATGGTGTTGCAGAACTAAATACTTCATCACGATATGGGTTTGCACCGTTTAAATAATTTTTAAGTTCGTTAACGTGTTCATCTAATCCGACACCAGCACCAAAAGCTTCCTTCCATGCACCGTCTTGTAAGACAATTGTGAATGAACGTACTTCTCTTTCTTGTGAAGTCGTAGAAGATGAAGAAGATGATGAACTTGATTCACTTGAACTTTGTGAAGTTGAACTTGATGAGGAAGTGCTTGATGAACTGCCTGTAGATGAAGATGTTTGTGGATTACATCCAGCGAGCAATGCCCCAGATGCTACTAGCACTAATAAATTACAAATTTTTTTCATAAAAATCTCCGTTTTTGAATTATACCATAACAAGTAAGTATTTTTAATTCTTTGAATAAGTATTAAAATTATATAAACAAACCTATTAGGTTCTTAAGGAGATATTATGTATCAACCGAAAATGAAGCTAACAGAAGAACAGCTTAATATTTTAAGCGGTAAAGAAGGCGAAACAAAAGCCAAGGTTATGGAAACAATTGTTCGTTATGGCGACATGTTTGAAGCTACCGAACTTGTTAAAGTAACTCATGGACAAGGTCACCTTGTCACATCTTTTGGACTACAACTTCTAACTCCTGTTTACCGTGTGATGGACGAACTCATCAAAGCAAATTTAAAAGTCGAAGAAGGTTTCACGATGGATCCAAGACCAGTCGACTTTGCAAACGTTAGATGTGATCCACTTGAGAAATTAATTTTTAAAAAGATTCTTTACGGAACTCAAGGTAAATATGAAGACCAATTAACAAAACTTGGTCTTAAGAGCAAAGACTCATTCTCATGCGCATGTTATTTCAAAGAAATGGATAACGTGCCTAAGAAAGGTGACGTTCTTTCCTGGGCAGAATCTAGCGCAGTTAACTATGCAAACTCAGTCTTAGGAGCACGTTGTAATCGTAACTCGGGTATTATCGATATCTTTGGTTCGATTATTGGTTATGTTCCAAAATTTGGTTTATTGACCGATGAAGGCCGTAAAGCATCTTGGAGAGTTATCATTAAAACCACTAAAAAACCAATTCCACAAATTCTTGGTTCTGCAATCGGAATGAAAGTTATGGAAGATGTTCCATATGTTATCGGACTCGACAAATGGATTGGCGACGAACTTAACGAAGATGTTAAAGATTACTTAAAAGATTTTGGTGCTGCTACAGCAAGTAATGGCGCAGTTGGTCTTTATCACATCGATAAGATTACTCCAGAAGCAAAAGAGCTTGGCGAGAAGCTTATTAAGGAAGACGCAAAAGAATACATTATTACAGATGAAGAACTCGAAAGAGTTTATAAATCATATCCAATAATGTGGAAGAACAAAAACAAACAAGGCAACAAAGCTTTCATTGGATGTCCTCATCTATCAATGACTCAATTAAATGATTGGGCAGATAGAATCATTAATGCAGTCAAAGAGGCTGGAAGAAAGAAAGTTAAAATTGAAACAGTACTATGTACTGCTCCAGCAATTAGGGCCGAATTTGTTAAGACAGAAAAATATAAACAATTATATGAAGTTGGCGCACGTGTAACATGCATTTGCCCACTCATGTATACTTCAAACCCATTAACAAAACGTCATAGATTAATGACATGTTCAAATAAGTTAAGAACATACACATTAGCAAGATATTACAAAGACGATGAACTATTAGATCTCATCTCTGGAAAGAAGGTGGCTTAAGATGAAAGAATTCAAAGGTCGTGTCCTTGCTGGCGGAACTTACAAAGGACCAGCAGTAGTCTCACATCAAGGTGTTAACACCTTAGCTACATTCCAAAAATCTGCTCTCGGTAAGAAGAAAAACGTTATCGTTGCTGATCAAAATAACCCAGATATCTATGGTAAAAACATTACAGGCATTGCACTTTGTTTACCTCAAACAATTGGTTCCACAACAGGTGGTATGGTTCTCCAAGTTATCTGTTCAATGAAGTCGAATCCTGCATGTATGTTGTTCTCAGAGCACATTGACTCATTAGCAGGTGCTGGTGTTGTTCTTTCAACAGTATGGGAAGGAAGCAAAATGATTGCAATTGACTGCTTAGGTCAAGAATTCCTTGATACTGTTAAAACTGGCGACACAGTTGAAGTCAAAGAAGACGGGACTGTAATCGTATATTAATAACAAAGTTATTAAAAAACCTCTTTCTATCATGGAAGAGGTTTTATTTGTTGATTGATTTTAATATTGTTATTTGACAAAGTCGTTGCAACATTTTAGATAAAATAAATATGGTTCTACT
>CALEHV010000036.1 GCA_937876465.1 uncultured Bacillota bacterium
CATCTCACCACTTAGTAAACTTGAAGTGGGAGTCTTCTTGCCGAATTAGATAAAAGACCTAGAAAATGTAACACTCGATATCTCCATCAAAATTGATGTCTGAAGCTATCTCGGAGTGTTGCACTTAAGATTACAATTTACTCTACCCAAAAATTCAGTAACGTCATCACAAAATATACTATAACGATTGGAGCCATTGATTGATAAAATTTCCTCTGTCAGAATATTTTGAGGATTTTTAATTTCAATGTTGTTAATAGAAGCATATTCGAGAACTATATCATAATTATTCAGTGTTGTGCACTCAAAAGATGGCCCGTAGAGTGAGCCCAGCATAATCGAAGCTAATCTTAAAATTCAGTCATTTAAAAAATGTTTTTACATTTTTCTTCGATATTATCTTTATACATATCAAATATGGAATCGTTATTTTCGTTTGTATATACACCAAAATTAACAACAACATCTGAATTTCGATCTACTAATTGATAAGACCAAAAAAAAGTAAATTTATCATAAAAAGGGAAGGTAGTACTTGCAATGCTCCCACCAGCAGATTTCCAATTAAAAGTAGAAACATCATACTCGCATTCTTCCCAATTTCTAAAATTCACAAACGAGAAAACAATATAATAATTATCAAATAGATTTTCGATTTCCACATGACGACGGCGCATAACTTTAACACCTTTTGTATCAAAATTTAAAGTAGGTGTCATATCAAGGCCACATTTGTAATAGCAAGTTTCAAACGCATTATCTAGTCTTAGATCACACATTGGGTAGTTGGTGTATAAATCATCAAAAGAAACAGATATTCTTTCTTTATAATCATTTTCCAATTTTATGTCGTTCAAAAGTTCCTCATATGAATCAAATTTAATTTTTTTATGAAGAATAGGTTCATCAAAATTGCAACTAGACAACATGAAGCAGAATAATAAAAACAATGAATATTTAACTTTCATAAAAACATGTTAATATAATACAATTCTAACGTTAAATAATCAAAATGAGAATATTATATGTTCATACTTTTATATATTTTATATACTCAGTATATAAAAAACAACTTATTAAAACGCAAATAAAAATGTTCACAAAAAAGAACTAAATTAATTTTACGAATGTAGATTTTTATGCATTTAGATAAGTTATCTGAGCTCTCTCATAATTAACTGAGAAATTCTCATACAATTCTTTATTTTGATAAACAACTTCTTTAAGTTTGAAATTGTCTACATTGCATTTATAAACATATTCAGCATTTTTTAGTTCCACCGCAATTGAAGTTTGTTTATTCCAAGAAGAATACTCGACTTGATTGTCGCCATCCGATAATTCTTTCATCTTATCAAGATTTTGTTTAAACAATTTGCTAACACCATTTGATAATAATTCGTTTTCAAGAAAATTCCACTCTTCTTCAGAATATTCCGAAAAAGCTTTATCGTGTCTATCTGGATGTGCGGACTTGAACGCAAATTGTCCATTTTCTTTTTGACTATTTTCTAAAATGCAGTCAAATATTCTATTGTCTTTAACATAACACCATTTTTCTAAAACAGATGGGTGTTCACCTTTGGTGATTACATAAGAATAGCAGAATTTTGCGCCTCTATCGAAAATAACTTTTTCTTCGATTTCGTTTTCGGTATAAGAAAGTTTGTGATTATAAAAATATGTAAATTTATCATAGGCAACTTTACCTTCATTATAAAAATTAATAATGTCGTTTATTGCCTTTACTCCTTCTTCTTTTGAAATGATAAAACCATGGCAAGAAGTCACGAATGGAATGATTGATAAAATACCTAATAACTTATAATTTTTCATTCTTATGCTAACTTAACTAAATAATAATTCTTTTTACCACGTTTGACGACTATATATTCACCATACATAGCATCTGCTTTTGTAATCATTTTTGCAGGATCTGTGACCTTGTCTCCGTTAAGAGAAACTGCATTTCCTTTAACGAATTCACGAGCTTCGCGTTTGCTTGAAGCAGCTTTAATGAAGATTAATAAATCTTCAAGGAGCATATCTCCGCTAACTTCAACTTGTAAATCGCCAAGTAATTCAAGGATGCTTTCTTTTGAAAGATTCTTAACGTTACCTGTAAATAAAGCTTGTGACATTTCAATTGCTTCTTTGGCTTTTGCTTCGCCATGAATAATTGAAACAACTTCATACGCTAATGCTTTTTGAGCAACACGAGCACCTAAGTTTTCGTAGTGTTCTTTAATAATTGCTTCAATCTCTGGAATTGATTTAAAGGAGAATATCTTTAGATATCTTGCTGCGTCATCATCGCTTGCATTAATAAAATATTGATAAAGTTTATATGGGCTAACAAGTTTTGCATCAAGATATAATGCACCACCTTCTGATTTACCAAATTTCTTACCTTGGCTGTCTAAAAGAAGAGGAACTGTAAAGCATCCTGCTTCTGTTTCGTTGCCTTGTGTTTTACGAATGAGCTCAAGACCAGAAGTCAGATTGCCCCATTGATCTCCACCACCAATTTGTATTTTGCAGCCTTCTTCTTTGAACAAATGTAAGAAGTCAATTGATTGGAGAATCATGTATGAAAATTCGGTATACGAAACACCGGATTCGAGACGTTTAGCAACGATATCTTTTGCTAACATATAGTTAACTGGGAAGAACTTACCATAGTCTCTTAAGTAATCTAAAACTGATAATTTGCTAATCCAATCATAGTTGTTTACTATGATACCTTTCTTTGGATCGGTTAAATCAATAAATCTTTCAAGTTGAGCTTTAATGCAAGCAGTATTGTTTGCTAAAGACTCTTTATCAAGAAGATTTCTTTCTTTTGATTTTCCTGATGGATCGCCAATCATTCCAGTTGCACCACCAACAACAGCAATAATTCTATGACCTGCTCTTTGAAGTCTCATGAGCATTGAAATCATAACAAAGTTACCCAAGTGCATTGAGGATGCAGATGGATCAAAACCACAATAAATTGTTGTTGGTTTATTTAATAATTTCTTAACTTCTTCTTCGTTTGAAAAAGCGTTAATTAATCCACGATATTTAAGTTCATCAATAATATTTTGCATAACTACTCCTTGGTTGACTGACGTTTAATGTAATTTGACTCGAATTTATATGTTTTCTTTTGTAATTCGTCATTTGAAAGATCAATCAACATATACATTGCACGTTTTCCAACTTCTTGCATGTTAATATTCATACTCGACAGAGTCGGCCTAGTAATATTAGCATATTTTGTTCCAATTAACGAGATTACTTCAACATCTTCAGGAATTTTTAATCCTGAATCTGATGCAGCATTCATTATAGCAGCACCGATAGAATCACGATAGGCTATAAAATAGCCTGTCTTATGATTTTTAAAATATTCAACGAAATCGCTATAAGTTCTCGAATATGAATCATCGCAGTTCATAATCTTATATTCTCTGCCAGCTTCTTCACATGCTTTAATAAAAGCTTTTTCTGTTCTTGCTAATAAACGTCCACAGTTATGAACGTGCATAAAAATAGGGAATTTGCCGCCTTCATGAAAATGATTTTCAAGAATATGTCTAAGATTGTGCTCGTATCCAAAAATAACGCATCCGGTTCTTTCACCTTCTACTCTATTGTTAATAACAATAGTTGGAACGTGATATGAAGCTAGTTTTGCGACATCTTCTTCATTTAATTCATCATCGAAAACAATAGCTCCATCAACGTGGGAAGTAATAACTTTATCTAGCATGGCTAAAGCATCTTCTCTTGAATGTGATGTTGTAAACAAAGAAAGCATAAAATGCTTTTCTTTTGCTACTTCTGTAATTCCATTAAGAACACTGGAAATATAAACATAATTAGCGCTTGGAATAATAACACCAATGTTGGTTGATTTGCTTGTAGCAAGAGCTTGAGCAAGACCACTTGGTTTATATCCTAAACGAGCAATTGTAGCTTCAACTTTTTTTCTTGTTGCTTCAGTAACATTACTTTGTTTATTGATAACACGGCTGACTGTTGCAAGAGATACTCCACTTGCTTTAGCAACTTCATATATGGTGACACGATCTTTCAAATTATCCATGAAAATTACATCTCCTAAATATAATTTCATTATAATGAAAATATTTTCATAGGCAATTACATTTTTCTATTGCTCAAATTAGAACAAACAAAAAACTACACAAAGTGTAGTTAATTGAATTTTGCACAAATGTCTTTTTAAAGCAACTCATCAATTGTTTTATATGTTTTACGTTTTGATGGGGCTTTTTCAGCATCTTCTACTTCTTTAATTGCGGCAAGTGTAACTTTGTTAGGATTTTCTCTTCCAATAACAAAAGGAATTCTTTGCTCTCTTACTGCTTGTTTTAAAAAACAGGTAACTGCAGTAGTTAAATCCATTCCAAAATCAGCAAACAATGCTTGAGCTTGTTTCTTAAGTTCTAAATCAAGATTAATGTTTGTGCTAACTTTTGCCATAATTTGTTTCCCCATTTATCCAAATAAAAATATACCCTATTATATGCGTATTGTCAACATATTATGGGTATATTATGTATATTATTTTTTCCTTTTAATAAATTGGATAATTAACTTTTTTTAAACGTTTTGAAGGTATATTTTTTCTTCCTTCTTTTGCTTGATCTTTACCATCTAAAACAACTAAATCTCCTGTAAAACCTACGGTCATATTATTAACAAAAGCTGTTCCAACACCATAAGTATCAACAGGAACATTCAAGGCAACCCATTCTTTAATTTTTTCTGCGGTAAAGGATGAAGAAACGATAATTTTGACATAGTCAAATCCGTTGTCATCTAAAGCTTTACGGAGTGCAAAAATTAATTCTTTGCAAACACCATGAGGATCAAATCCAGATGTATCTTTATCATCAAAATAGTGATCAATTAAAGATTTACTTGTGTCGACTCTAACTGCGCGTAAAACTTTGCCTAAATGCTTTGCTAACATAACAGAATCATGAACAACATTATTATTGTAATCAATAAGTGCTGTGACTTGTTCATTTGGATAAGTTGCATGATAAATATCAGCAGCTTTGCAAATGTCTCCACCACAAACTTGGATTAATGCGTGTGGCATTGTGCCAACACCATGTCCTCCCCACCACAATCCTTGTGCATCTGTTGAAACTTTACGAATGCCAGCGACATAAGTAGCATATCCATCGCCAATTTGTGTGTTGTATTCATCTTGTCTATCTGCCATCGAAAAAATATCTTTTCCTTTGAGTTCACGAACAGTTCTCATAACATTAGTAGCAACGCTACTACGACGTGCAAGAATTCCATCAATCATGCTTTCAAGGAAACCGAAATTTTCGTATTTACCAGTTACTTTTAAAACAGGTTCATTTGCTTCAATTAAATCACCATCGTTTAATGCTTCAATTTCTAATTCTTCTGGTTTAGTAGCATATGTATGAATTAAAGCAATTGATTCATCGATTCCGCATGCCATAGCGTCATTTGTTCTTTGAAACCATTGCATGGTAACAATATGACCTGGGCATTGCTCTTTAACGATTTTATTACTTTTTAAAAAGTAATTAGCAGCGAAAAATCCCTTTCCTAATCTTTCATCAAATTTAAATGTTTTGTTTGTAAGACGGGAAATCTTTCCTTGTTCTTTTAATGTAATTTCTAATTCTTCCACGTTAGTTCTCCTTTAGAGGTTCTACATTTGCATTAATAAGCATATGATTAACAACCTTTATAAACTCTTTAGCAGGCTCAAGCAATTCTCCTTCGTGATGAAGTTTCACCACTTTAGATAAATCGAATATATTAACACCTACTAATTTATCCCCTTTGTATAGTGCGGCAACGTCGTTATTTTTAATAATCTTATCAGGAATTAATTCCCTTTGTAATTCGATTATTAAGACATCGCCAATAGTCTTGCGATTGTAGTAAATTTTATACATTACTTTCGCAACACAATTCTATGAATTGGTTGACCAAGTTCACGGAATTTCCTTTCATATTCAGTCATAACATCGTTTGCTTCATCAAACTTGTAATCTGGTTCAATGCTAACGACATTAAATTTTGTTAATTTTATTTCTTCTACCGTATATTCAAATAAGCTATCGTTATCGCTCTTAAATATAAGCAATCCATTCGGTTTTAAAACTCTATAATGTTGGTCCAAAAAATCCTTATAAGTTAATCTACGTTTTTCATGTCTTTTCTTTGGCCATGGATCAGAAAAATTTAAATACACAATTTCAGCGTAATTTTCACCTAATTGATCAAATGCTAACTTTGCATCATTTGGGAAAACTAATACATTTTTAACTTCTGCATCAACAAGTTTTTTAGCCATTATTCCTGCAACCGTCTCACATTTTTCAATTGCGAGGAAGTTTTTATCTAAGTGTTTTTGTGAGAAATTTAAAATAAAATCACCTTTTCCTGAACCAACTTCCAAACAAACAGGTTTTTTAAAATATTGATTATTTAAATCAATTTTTTCTATAGCCATCTCAGGGTGTTCTTTTAAATAATCAACCGCCCATTGTTTGTATTTGGTTCTCATTACTTAAGGTCTCCTAAAAGCTTAATTGCACGAGCATAAATTTGCGCAGCTTTATAAAAATCTTTTAAAGCATAAAATTCATTTGGTTCATGCATTGCGGAAGGATGTTTTGGAAGCATAGCTCCAAATGCTACTGTATTTGGTGCGTGCTTTGCATATGTCCCACCACCAGTTGTTAAAGGCTTTGAATAGTCATGAGTTTCAGCTCTATATGCCTTTAATAAGGTCTTAACCAATTTACATTTTGGATCGTAAAGAAGGACTTTTGATGGTTCGTGTGGCATCGAAGATTTGGTTCCAAAGAAACTATCAAAATTCTTTCTATATTCAATTGGATCAACGTTTTCGTTATATCTAAAGTTAACTGTGAAATTCAATTCACCTTTTTCATAGCCAATCATTCCAACACAATAGGTTGTATCGTGAAGTAATTTTGAATGGTTGTAACCATTAAATGATTTACCTGTTGTATCTTGTAAAATATCGCCTAATTTTTGAATGTTTTCTATTTCATAGAATTCACCTATTGTTTTTAAACAAATAAGAGCAGCGTTAACACCTAATTCAGGAACGCTTCCGTGGCATGTTTTTCCAATAAATGCTATGCCACCTTCAATCTCTTCAAAGTTAACGTTGTTTTTCTTTAAATAAGAAATAAATTCTTCATCTTTGTCCATTAAAACATCGACTCTATCGCAAACAGCATTTGTAGCAACACCGCCTTTAATAGATTTAACAGGTAATTCAACTTCTAGTTTACTGTAGAAATCCACAATACCTTTTTCACCATAAATTAATGGGAAATCGCTATCTGGAGTAAATCCGTAAGCAGGACTTTCTTTTTTCATATCTTCAAAGTAGTGAACTAAACAGCTTGAACCACGTTCTTCGTCACCACCACAAACAATACGAACTCTATAATCTCTTAATAAACCATTATCTCTTAAAGCTTTTACAGCATAAAATGCTGCAATTAATGGTCCTTTATCATCACTAGAACCACGAGCATACAAGATTCCGTCTTTAATAGTTGGTTCAAAAGGAGGGTTATCCCAATTTCCAGATGTAGGCACAACATCAGCGTGAGCGAAAATTCCAATTAATTTATCGCCTTCACCAATTGTTAACTCTGTTGCATAACCATCACAGTAATCAACATCAAAGCCAAATCTTTCTCCTAAAGCGCCGAACCATTTAAGAGCTTTATCTACATTTTCACCAAATGGTTTATCTTTAGAAGCGGTCGTTTCATCGTAAACAGAAGGTATTGCTAAAAAACGTTGCAATGCATCTAGCATGTCGACTTCATATGGTTTCATTAATCTTTTATAATTCATATTTTCTTACCTTCTATCTATCTCTATAAAGGTAATATATACCTTTAAGTACTAAATCTTGATCTATTATAAACTCCCCTTCAAGTTCTTTGAATATCTTAGAATTGCCACCTGTTAATATTTTCTTTAATGGGTAGCCAATTTCTTTTTCTATATGTCTACAAAGAGAAATAATTGCGTCAATTGTTCCGTAATAAACACCGCTTTGCATTGCTTCTATTGTGTTATTTCCAAGTAATTTTTTAGGTTTCTTATCTATTTCAAACCCAGGAAGCAATGCTGTTTTTTCCCTCATAACATCCATACAAACTTGGACTCCAGGGAAGAAACTTGTTCCGATGAAAACGCCTTCTTTATCTAAGACAATATTTTTGGTAATTGTCCCTAAATCAATAACAATACAACTGCCGCCATAAAGGATGTTTGCAGCTTTAACATCAGCAACTATATCTCCACCAACTTCATTTGGATCATCTACAAGCATCTTAATTTGGCTATTGTAACTAGAATCCATGATAGGAACTTCGATTCCAAATACATTTCTAATAGCCTTTTGCAATGATCGCGAATACATTGGAACAACAGAACAAATCAAACCGCCCATCATATCTTTAGTGGCAAATTTATTTTTGTCGAAAAATTGTTGCAATGTTTTTTCAACATGCGCAACATCTGTAATTGACGAATTTATATCAAGTCGATGCGTCAATTGCATGTCAGTAAAAATACCAACGGAAATAACACTATTTCCGATATCTACAATGATAGTTTTGTTATTCATATTATATAGCGACAATGTTAACAATCTTTCCTTTTACAATAATGACACGTTTAATTTGTTTACCTTCGATGTGTCTTTGAACTCCTTCTAAAGCTAAAGCTTTTTCTTGAAGTTCTGCATCTGAAATATCTTTACTTACTTCTAAAACTGCACGAGGTTTTCCGTCTACGGAAATAGCAATCTTAACTGTGTCTTGAACGAGTAATGCTTCGTTGTATTGAGGCCATTTCTCGTAATCTACTAAGTGTTTGCCTGTTAATGCTTCGAAAATTTCTTCGCCAACAAATGGGCAGACACAAGAGAACATCTTTGCAAAACCTTCTAAATATGGTTTATATATTGAATTTGCTTTATATAAAGCATTGACGAAAATCATCATTTGAGAAATTGCAGTATTAATTTGAAGTGATTCATAGTCTGCAGTTACTTTCTTAACTGTTGCATTGTAGACAAAGTCTAATTCATGTGAATTTTCGTCACTAATCTTACTTGTGAATTCTTCATCTGTGTAGATTCTATAAACACGTTCGATAAATCTACGTGCACCTTGAATTCCATTTGTGCTCCAAGGGAATGACTCTTCAAGAGGTCCTGCAAACATTTCGAATAAACGAAGTGAGTCTGCACCGTAATCTCTGACAATATCATCAGGATTAACTACGTTACCTCTAGATTTAGACATCTTTTCACCATTTGAGCCAAGAATCATGCCTTGATGGTACAATTTTTGGAATGGTTCTTTACAGAACACATATCCTTTATCAAAAAGGAATTTGTGCCAGAAACGCGAATAAAGTAAGTGCAATACAGCGTGTTCTGCACCGCCAATATATAAGTCGACCGGTAACCAGTGTTTGATTAATTCTGGATCAGCAAAAGCTTTATCGTTTTGTGGGTCAATATAACGAATGTAATACCAGCACGAACCAGCCCATTGAGGCATTGTGTTTGTTTCACGTTTACCATGTACACCGTTGATAGTAACATCAAGCCATTCTTTTGCGTTACATAATGGAGAACTTCCATCTCCACCAGGTGCGTATCTATCAAGTTCAGGTAAAGTTAAAGGTAAATCTTTAACATCAACTGTATAAGTCTTTCCATCGTCGCCAAATACTACAGGAATTGGTTCTCCCCAATATCTTTGACGTGAGAAAATCCAGTCTCTTAATTTATAGTTAACTTTTTCTTTACCAGCACCTTTTTCTTCTAAAGCTTTAATGATTGCTTTTTTGGCATCTGCAATATTCATTCCGTTTGCAAAATCAGAATTAATATGAGGTGCATCTTCTTCCATTGCGTGTTCACTTACATCGCCTTCGAGAACTTGAATCATTTCTAAGTTATATTTCTTAGCAAATTCATAGTCTCTTTGGTCGTGTGTTGGGACAGCCATAACTGCTCCACTACCATATCCGTATAAGACATAGTCTGCAGCAAATATAGGAACTTTCTTACCATTAATTGGGTTGATTGCATAGGCACCAGTCCAGACACCGGTTTTATCTTTATTTAATTCGGTTCTATCCATATCGGATTTTGATTTAACAGAATCAATATATGCTAAAACTGCTGGAAGTTGTTCTTTACTAGCAAGTTCTTTTACTAGAGGATGCTCAGGAGCTAAACAGCAATATGTGCACCCGAATAATGTATCTGCACGTGTAGTAAAGACGGTGAATTCTTTATCGCTGCCATCAACTTTAAATGTGATTTCTGCGCCATATGATTTACCAATCCAGTTTGTTTGCATGGCAAGTGTGCTCTTTGGCCAATCTAATCCATCAAGTCCATCAAGTAACTTATCAGCATATTTTGTAATGCTTAAAACCCATTGTCTCATTGGAAGTTTAATAACTGGGAAACCACCACGTTCACTCTTACCATCAATAACTTCTTCGTTAGCCAAAACTGTTCCGAGTTCAGGACAATAGTTAACTGGAATGTTTGATACATAAGCTAATCCAGACTTGTAGAGTTCTGTAAAAATCCATTGAGTCCATTTGTAATATTTTGGATCACTTGTAGCAATTTCTTTTGTCCAATCGTAAGACATACCAAGTGATTTAATTTGAGACTTAAAGTTAGCAATATTCTTTTGAGTAAATTCGTCTGGGTGACGATTATTTGCAATAGCAAATTGCTCAGCAGGAAGTCCAAATGAATCCCAACCCATAGGGTGAAGGACGTTAAATCCTTGCATACGTTTCATACGTGCAACAACGTCTGTTGCTGTATAACCTTCTGGGTGGCCAACATGTAATCCTTGTCCTGATGGATAAGGGAACATGTCTAATATGTAATATTTAGGCTTAGAGAAATCATACACATCACATGTAAATGGTTTTTCATCTTCATATACTTTTGCCCATTTTTGTTCTATTTTCTTATGATCGTAACTCATTATTTCTTAACTGCCTTTCTATATAAATCGATGTAGGCATTCATGGAATTTTTCCATGATCTATCTAAATTCATCGCATTTTTAACTAATTTTCTTAATGTAGGTTTGTTCATGTAATACAAATCCAATGAACGATTAATGGAATAGCCAAGTGCTAGTCCATCATAATCTCTAAAGGAGAAGCCTGTAGCAACGTCTTCGTTTACTCCGTTATAACCTACGACTGTATCAACAAGACCACCAGTTTCTCTAACTAGAGGAAGGGTTCCATAACGTTGAGCAATGATTTGCCCAATACCACATGGTTCGAATAAGGATGGCATAAGGAAGAAGTCGCTTCCTGCGTATACCTTATGAGCCAAGGCGTCGTTATAACCAATGTATAATCCTACTTTGTCTGGATATTGGTCTCTTAATTGTTGGAAGTTTTGTTCTAAGTTATGCTCGCCACTTCCAAGGATAATGACTGTTGCGCCTCTACTTACTAAGTAAGAAACGTTACAAACAACTAAATCAATACCTTTTTGCCATGTAAGTCGACTTACAAGTCCATATACAGGTCCATCGTTATGAGGCAAATTGAATGAATTAAGAAGATCAATCTTATTTTCTTCTTTTGCCTTAATGAATGCCTTAGAACTATAGTTCTTAGCAATCTTTTTGTCGTGTAATGGATCAAATTCGATAATATCGAGTCCGTTTACAATTCCCACAAAGTCGTCTTTTCTTAATTCGAGAACAGAACATAGACCTTGAGACAATTCAGGACTTAATAATTCGTTTCTATGTGTTGGTGAGACTGTTGAAATCTCATCTGCATATACGATTCCAGCTTTAAGTGTTGAAACACAATTCTCAAACCTAACTTGGCCGTAATCATATAATCCGTCTGATAAACCCCAGTAATCTCCAAGGAAGTATCGATCCATCAATCCTTTAAATGCAGGATTATGAATTGTTAAGACTGTATGAATTCCTTTGTAGAAATCATCCCAGCCATAACGTTCTTTTAATAAACAAGGAATCATGCCACCTTGCCAATCATGAACATGAATAATATCAGGTTTAAAGTTAATAACTTTTAAAATGTCTAATGCTGCTAGTGAGAAGAATGCAAATCTTTCGTTGTCGTCATCAAATCCATAAAGACCATCGCGATTAAAATAATACTCATTATCTATAAGATAATAATTAATTCCATCGATTGTAGCCTTAAAAATACCGACATATTGATGCCTCCAACCGACATCGGTATAGGTATAGCCAATATATTCGGCCTTTATATTTTTAGATTTAATTGATTTGTAATACGGGAGGATAATGATGGCTTCTTCTTCACTCGAGCATAACTCGCGTGATAAAGAATAAACAACATCAGCAAGTCCTCCACTCTTACAAAGCGGATTTGCCTCACTGGCAATCATTGCGATTTTCATTTAGCTATTTTTCCTTGTCCTAAATATTTGAATTTATTTTCTGTGCCTTTAATTTCGGCAACAACATCAGCTGTTCCTCTTCTATCGATAACAGCATTTGAAACAACTGCACCAGCCTTAATAACTGAATTACCAAGGATAATTGAGTTTTCTACCCAAGCTCCTTTTTCAATAACAACGTAACGAGAAATTACTGAATTAATAACTGTTCCATCAATGTGTGCACCATTTGCAATAAACGAATTTTTAACTTTTGCATTTTCTCCGTAAAGTGTTGGAGGTGTATTACGTGAACGTGTATAGATTGGCCATTCTTTTGAATGGAATAATGAAAAGGCTGTATCTTTTTCTAATAATTCCATTGAGTATTCAACGAAGTGTTCAAAGCTATCCATACATCTAACATAACCAACGTATTCATAACCTTTAACTATGTACTCGTCATCTTTAACCATGAACTCGACAATTTTCTTTAATGAACCAAGTTTCATAAGTTTTTGAGTTTTAAGAATCTTCTTCAACATTTCTGTAGTCATGATGTATGTTTCTAAAGAAACATTAACTTCTGTAACTTTTCCAGTGTTTTTCTTAAATTCAACAACTTGGCCAACATTATCAAGTTTCAAAACATTTGTTTTATTGAAAGCTTTATCGCCGTTACTAATTGTAGAAAATGCAACTGTAACATCAGCACCGCTAGCTCTATGAGCCTTAGTAGCTTTTCTTAAATCAATGACAGAAATAATATGAGCAGGTGCAACGACAACCAAGTCCGCACCAACTTCGTCCAAAGCCCATTCATTTGCAGCAATACAATTTAAATCTGTATTTTCTTCTGGATTCTTGATTCCGTTTTCGTTAATCAAGATATGTTGATGTCCAATCTTGGTATTGTTAACCCAAGTCTTAAGAGCACCAATATGACTGGATATAGAACGGAAATTATCTTTACAAAGGACATTGATGTCGTCAATTTTTGAGTTTGTAAAATTAGATAATGCAAAATCCATCAAAGCATATCTTCCAAGGAAGGATGTTGAGCCTAATGCTCTAGTTTCAGTTAATGGACCTAAATCTGCATCACTGAACAAATTTAAATAACCAATAATTCTTTTAGCCATGATTATTCTCCTTTCTTAGCATATAAGACTATGTCTTTTGTTGTTCCAATAACGTCTTGATTTTCTTCAACTACGGCGTAAGGAGCAACAACTGCATTCTTAACAACGGCGCCATGCTTAATCTTAGCACCAGTCATGATGACTGAATTCTCAACTTTTGCGCCTTCAAAAATTTCTACTTCGTTTGAAACGACTGAATGTATAACTGATCCTTTAATAACAGTGCCTTGATTAATCAAGGAGTGTTTGATTTCAGCATTTGGACCAACGTATTGAGGATAGCTATTTGTATCTTCGCCATATACGTGAATTCCACCACAAATCTCTTCTAAAGTTGTGCCTGGTTCAAGTAAATCCATATTGGCTTGATGTAAGGAATTGATTGTTCCAACATCCTTCCAATATCCGTTATAAACATATGCCATTAATTTGCATTTGTCTTTTAACATTGCAGGAATTACATCGTTTCCAAAATCGTGTGATGATTTTTTCATCTTATGATCTGCAATTAAATATTTTTTGAGTGCGCTATATTTGAAGATATAAATACCCATTGAAGCCAAATCGCTTTTTGGTTTCTTTGGTTTTTCTTGGAATTCGGTAATTATGCCTTGTTGATCGGTTACCAAAATACCAAATCTAGAAGCTTCTTCCATAGGGACTTTAATAACGGATATAGTTAAATCAGCATCGTTATCTTCGTGTTGTCTAATCATTTCGTGGAAAGAAGTTGAATAAATATGATCTCCAGAGAGAATTAAAACATGTTCAGGATTACATTGATCTAAGAATTCTAAATTTTCATAAATAGCATCAGCGGTTCCATTAAACCAGCTCAAGCCTTCTTCTGTTTGTCTTGGAGTAAGTGTTGTTGTTAACGAACGAACACCGTTAAGACCCCATTTCTCACCATTACCAATATATTGGTCAAGTGAAACTGATTCGTATTGCATTAATACACCAACTGTTGTGATTCCTGCATTAGCACAATTTGACAAAGGGAAGTCGATAATACGATACTTTGCCCCAAAACTGACAGCAGGTTTTGCAATCTTTTTGGTAAGTGCACCAAGACGTGTGCCCTTTCCACCAGCTAAGATCATTGCAACTATTTTTTCTGCCATATTTATCTCTCCTATATTAAATGTCACACAAAAAAAATAAAATTTTTTGCAACCCTATTTTAGCACAAGAGTAAGAATTCTTTAAAGACACATATGAAAAAACGCTTTCATACTTTGATTTATAATCAATTTTTATTGATGAAAAAAATCATGAAAATTTGATATTATATTTGTATGCAAAACAAGGAAAAAGAAGAAAAATTAAGAATTAATCCATGGAGAATTATCTTCATCTTCATCGGCTTATTTTTGATTATTGAATTTTTGTTTTATCTTACATTCCAATTTTCTGCATCAGACCCAGTTTGGTGGCCACTTAATATCAGCTTCTTTTTCTACACTCCAGTTTTATTAGGAGTAACAATTCTTTTCTGCGTTTTGTCAATCACTCAAACCTTTTATATTGTTGAAAAATCTCGTATTGTTCATGTCAAAATGGGTAAGGCATATGAATACTATTTTAACAATATAGTTTACATCGATGAAGAGTACTCAAAGAAGCATAAAATGCTTCTATTCTATACAAAAGACGGAAAAGAATACATGCTTGCATTCGATAAAAATGCAGTAATTTTTGAGAAATGTTTAGAGCGTTGTAACCTCATAAGCAGAGAAGAGTTTATTGCACGCTATAAACAGCCGAAATTATAAAGTTTACAAGTAAAAAAGAACGTGTTAAAATATACCACGTATTTTAAGAAGAAGTGAGGTTAAAACTATGTCAAGAGTATGTCAAGTAAGCGGAGTTGGAAAATTAACAGGAAACGCACGTTCCCACTCAAACATTGCTACACGCCGTGTTTGGAATGCCAACCTCCAAAAATACAGAATTAACATCAATGGTAGAACTGTTACAGTTAGAATGACTGCAAGAGCTCACCGTGCATTATTAAAGAAAGCAAAATAACCTCAATTAATAAAAAGAAACGACCTCAATCGAGGTCGTTTTCTTTCGCTAAAACTTAATAACACTAATTAAGAATAATATAACAGATAGGAGTATTACTCCTATTGCAATCCATTCACTCAATGGAAGAACAAATACTTTTGGTCTTTTATAAACCTTTTGATCGCCTTGAGTTTCTTCTTCTAAATTTGGCCAATCTTTGAGTTTAGGATTAAACATAACTCCTAACATCAAGACTGCGAATAAACATGCGAGGGATGCAATAACTATATGAATAATTCCTAATTGAGTTGTTCTTATATTAAAGGAAATAAATGCTCTAACACAGGTCAATGCTGACATTAAAAATGCTGCTGCAATCAATGCGGTTGAACAATATATGTGTTCTTTTGTATATTGAATTTTTATTTTTGAAACAGCAAATATTGCCAAACCAGATAAACCAAATAAGCAAGTAATGACTAAATTAAAGACGGCTAAATCGCCCATTTCACCAAAGTTTGGAATTACAAATAACAATGGAGAAAACAATGCTACACATAAAATGATAAGGAAAATGTTTGAAATTTTACCCTTAATAACTTCATAAGGAAAATAATTCAATAAAGAAATCCTTGGTTCATCGTTTCTTCTTTCAATTAATGAGGAAACAATCATTCCTAAAAAAGAAACAATAATAACAATTAAACTTAAACCCCAAATAAAATTTGCGCTAATCATTTTAAAGATTTAATCCTTTCTTCAATATCTTCATGTCCATAGATGTAAGAACCGGCAACTAAAACGTCTACACCTGCAGTTTTACACATGCCACCAGTTTCACCATTTATTCCACCATCAACTTCAATTAAGCATTTATAATGCTTGTTATCAATAATTCGACGTAATTCCCAAATTTTGCCAATTGCATCCGGCATAAATTTTTGTCCACCTTTTCCAGGTTCAACAGACATAACTAAAACAAGATCTAAATCTTCAAGCAAAGGTTCAATTTGTTTAACGGTTGAGCAAGGTTTTATTGAAATACCGGCTTTGCAACCTCTTTTGTGTAAATCATTAATGATTTCTCTAGCAATATCCAAATCGTAATTAACTGCTTCAATATGGAATGTAACTAAATCCGCACCGGCTTCAACAAATTGAGGAGCAACAGTTCTTGGATCATTAACCATAATATGGACATCATTCAACATATTATGAGTTTTAGCATACTTTTTAACATCTTCTGTTGTATATGATTTGTTTGGTACAAAAATGCCATCCATAACATCCCAATGGATCCATTCCGCACCATATTTTTCAACGAGCAAAATCTCGTCTCCTAATTTTTCTTTGTTAGCTGCTAATAAGCTTGGTGATACGATAGCCATTATTTATACCTCTCTTTCCTATAAGGAAGTTCCTCTAATAATTTTAAATATACTTTATAAGCATCACTAGATAAGTGATTATTTTCTATTTCTTCTTTAATTTTGCAGTCCTTCTCTTTTTGATGTAGACAATCTGTAAAGTGACATTGAGTATAGAACTCATTATATCCAGGGAAGAATTGAGCAAGATCCTCTTTATAAACTCCAAGATCTAAAGAAGAAAACCCTGGAGTATCTCCTATAAAACCATCGTTGTAAGAAAGAAGTATAACTTCTTTTGTTTGGTGTTTTCCTCGTCCACGCGCTTCGCTATATTCGCCAACACGACGATTAAATGTCGGGTCAATTTGGTTAATAAATGTTGATTTTCCAACGCCAGTTTGACCCATGATAATAGAGGTTTTATTTGAGAAACTCTCTTTAATCTTTTCAATTACATCTTTGCTATTAGGTGAAAGCAAAAATACTTCCGTTCCTAACTTTTCTAAGTCTTCTTTAACTTTGTTAATTACAGTTAAATCTTTAAGCAAGTCGATTTTAGTTAATATAACTTTCGCCTTGATTCCATTCATATTTACATAAGTTAAAAACTTATATAAAAGTTCTAAACTTAAATCAGGTTCTACAACGCTCATAGCAATGAAAATCTGATCAACGTTTGAACATTTTGGGCGAATCAATTCGTTTGTTCTATCTTGAATAGAAGTGATTGTGAAGTTTTCTTCATCAAATTCCACATTATCTCCAACTACTAAATGTTCATTTTTAAATTTAAAAATTCCACGAGGAAAAACATTGTATGTAATTCCATTAACATAAACTACATACACGCCACGATTTGAAGCAACAATTTTTCCTAGCATTATTTAAATCCAAAAATACGTTTTAAAAGGCCTTTCTTTTCTTTGAAATTGTCATGATTTGCCATTGCATTTTTAATAGCCTCAAGCATCTCTTCACAATTTTTGTATCTATCTTGAGGTTTCTTTTTACAAGCTTTCAAAATAATCTTATCTATCTCTTTAGAGATATTTGGTGAATATTTAGCAACGCTTGGAAACGGCTTTTTAATGTGGTCTAAAGCAATTTCGTAAGCGTGTCCTTCTTCAAAAGGAACTCTTCCGGTAACAAGTTGGAAGAAAGTAACTCCAATTGAATAAATATCACTATAGATAGTTGATTGTTCACCAGAGCAAATTTCAGGAGCTAAATAACAAATTGTTCCCATAATTCCTTGTTCTGTTTTTGTTTCATCAATATTTGCATCTACAGCAATGCCAAAGTCAGCAACTTTAATTGAACCATCAGAAAGATAGAAAATATTTTGAGGTTTGATATCACGATGAATGATGCCGTGTTTATGTATATAACCAACAGCATCCAAAATTTGAATCATTACTTGGCATGCTTCAAAAACTGTAAATTGAGTTAAAAACTCAAGTTTTTGAGCTAAAGTCTGGCCTTTTATATATTCATAGACCATATATGGTCTAGAATCTGCAACCCCACGATCGTAAACATGAATAATATTTGGGTGATTCATTGCAGCACAAGCAGCACATTCTTTATCAAAACGTTGTACGCAAGTGCTGTCTTCTAAGAGTTCTTCTCTCATAATTTTGATGGCAACAATTTTATGAGTGATTTGGTCATTTGCTTCAAAAACTTCTGCCATACCACCTGAACCAATACGGCCGGTAATGCGATAACGATCTTCAATACGTTCACCAATTTTAATCATTTTCAATTGCCTCCCAATATGAGACTGCCATATTGTCTGTTCCACCGTTTGCATTTCCTATTGAAATCAAAGAAGCTATTTTTTGTTCAACTCTTTCGTTTGTTCTTAAAACTGAATGGATTTCTTTATCAGAAAGATTGTTATAAATGCCATCCGAACAAAGCAAAATAGGATTTTTCATATTTTGTATAACAGTTATTTCATAACTGATTGAAGGGAATGGTCCGATTGCATTCATCAGAATGTGTCTATCTTGACTTGTGTTCTTTTCAGCAGCAGAAATCTTTCCTGTTTTGTATAAATACTCAACATAGGATTGATCGCTTGTTAATTGCTTAAGACCGCTGAAAGTAACTGAATAAGCTCTAGAGTCTCCAACATTTAACAAGAAGATTAAATCCTCATGAAATAATGCAAGAACTGCAGTTGTGCCCATATCTTTATATTCAGGATTTGATTGGGCTTCGTTATAAATATTTGTATTAACTTTTTTAATTGTTTTTGCTAACCAAAATCTTGGTCCGTATTTGGTCAAAAAACCTGATTTGTTACGGAATTCTTCCACAATAGTATCACGAGCAATACGCGAAGCGTAATCTCCTTTATTGTGACCGCCCATTCCATCACAAACGGCAAGCAAAACATCGCCGGAAGCATTAATTAATGAAAGTGCCTGGTCTTCATTAGTTATTCTTACGCGGCCAATATCTGTTTTTGATCCAAATTGTCCTTTAATTGTCTTTTTTGCCATGTAAATATTCCTTTGCCCTTAGTTGTCCACATGCTGCATCAATATCATCACCAAATTCTTTTCTGATTGTTACATTGATATGCTTCTGCTTGAGATAACTAAAGAATCTATGTACTTGATTGTTACTACTTCTTTGAAATGATTTTTCACTTACTGGATTGTAAGGTATCAAATTCACTATATATGTAGATGTGTTGTTTATTAGCTTTGCTAATTCTTCCGCACATTCTAATGTATCGTTTACGCCACTTAACAATATGTACTCAAATGTAACTCTTCTTTGAGCGTGTTCTGAATAATATGCTAAGGCTTCCATAAGTTTAGGAAGAGGATAAGCTTTGCTTATTGGCATTAATTGATTTCTTATTTCATCATTAGGAGCATGCAAAGAGATAGCTAAATTTGTTTGCAATCCTTCATCTGCATATCTTTTAATTCCAGGAACTAAACCGCATGTTGATACTGTAATGTGTCTTGCACCAATTGCTAATCCTTTTTGGTGATTAACAATTCTTATGAAATCGAGAACATTATCGTAGTTATCAAATGGTTCTCCAGTACCCATAACAACAATATGAGTAATGCGTTCATTTTTCTCTTCAAGCAATTGATTCATTACAATAACTTGACCAACAATTTCGTGAGGTTCCAAGTTTCTTTGCTTTTTAAGCAAACCTGAAGCACAGAATGCACAGCCCATATTACATCCAACTTGAGATGTAACGCATATTGCGTTTCCGTAATTGTAAGGAAGCATTGCTGTTTCGATTTTGCTTCCGTCTTCTAATTCAAGAAGCAACTTAATAGTTCCATCTGAACTAACTTGTTTTTTATAAATTTTAGGTAAAGATAAGCAAAAATCTCTATTCAATTCATCTCTGAAAGACTTTGAAACATCGCTCATCTCATCAAATGTTTTTGCCTTCTTTTCATAAATCCATGAATAAAGCTGAGTTGCGCGATATTTCTTTTGTCCTCGATCCATTAATAGTTTTTCGAGTTTTGTTATTTCTTGACCGTATAAATTAATCATTTTCGTTTATCTTCATTTTCATGACTGCATAGTACATTCCACAGTCACTTTCATCTCCGGTTAAATATTGCTTTTCTTCCACGAGTTCCATATCTTTATGAGCTTCTAGGAAACTTCTAATAAATAATGTTCCTTCTTTTTTATTCATTGTATCTACTATGTAGATAAACATTCCTGAAGGAACTAAATATTCTTTTAGTTCTTCCAAAGCGTTTCGTTGAGCTTTTAATATTTGGTCCATTGATTCTTGTTTAAAATGCAACAAGTAATCTGGATACATACGTGCTTTATCAAAAGAAGAGGAAATTGGATTAACAATAATCAACTCTTGCTTACGTGAAATGTTTGCTTGTAACGAGAATTTATCTTTATACGAAAACATTGAAATATTTCTAAGTTCCTTTGAATTGATACGTCCAAAGATTTTTGGTCTTGCAAAATAATCTGGAACGGCAAGATAAATTCCTTTTTCTTTCTTTGATCTAGCAATAATTTCTTCTACTAAAGAATCGTCTGAATAAGAATACATACAGTATTCGTTTGTCATCGGATCTAAATATTTGTCAAACAATCTAACTATTTCTTTGTTTATTACAAAGACACATTTAGATAAGTATGCTTCAGTCTTTTTAAATGGTTGATTTCCTTTGTATAGATAAACATCCTGAACATTTGTTGGTTCAAACATGTTTGTATCAAATAATGAAGGATGCTTATCTATGAAAGGATTAACACGAACATAAATTTTTGCTGGTTGAGTATTTGCCTTTAAAATTTTAAAAGAATTTGAAACGCCAAAATGCTTGTTCCACATTTTTATCAACCATGATGGGGTATTAAATCTTATAGAAACATAATCCAATGTGTTTTTATCTAATCCCAAAATATCTGAAATGGAACCATCGAAAAAGAATGCATCTTCGATTTTCTTAACAAATTTGTCTTTTAGACAATCTTTTACATATTCAATAGCTTTTTCATTAGGTAACTTTTTAATAAAATAAGCATTTGCGAGCCCCAAAGACACAAGATGTTGCTCTTCGTTAGTTAATTCGACATCAAAACTTTTTAGCAATTTTTCAAATAAAAGATGATGACGTAATTCGCATCCTGCCAAAGCACTAACAATAGCTGAGTACTTTCTTGTTTCAACGTTCAAAACATTTTTTAAGGATTTCTTAAAATTTATATCGTTGTCGATAACTTGAACTAATACTCTGTTTGCTAAAGTTAATTCGATCATATCTAGTCCTTATGGTGATGGTGTCCACAGCAGCAAGAATCTCCGTTGCAGCAGCATTCATCGTCATGCTCGTGTGATTCTTGATACTTTTCTTCAAAATTTTGGAACATATTTTCATCACAAATTTCTTCGTTTTCGTTATAATCTTGGTCAGCGAATTCAACCATATTAGATTCATTAATGAATCTTGGGTATTCTTTATTAATATGTTCGTAAGAGTTTTTGTTTTCAAAATAGTAGAATTCCAAAGTTGCGTGAACGGAGAATTGTGAAATAGTACCTAAAAGGTATTTTGCGACTTGAGCTTCAAGTGCTTCACAGGCTTTTGGAGCATTTACTCTAATAATGCAGCTCCAAGAAGTTTGTTCAATGCCCTTATGGAAAACTAAAGAGGCTTGATTAACAAACAAAATTTGGTCTTCGCTTGTTTCATACAAATTTGCAATTGCCTTTGTATGTTCCTTAGCATAATGGCCAACTGTGTAGTCTTCTAATCCAATAATTGTAATAGTAATCATATTGCCTCCTAATTGTACGGATCGACATCGATTCGTAGTTTTATCTCACTCTTGTTCTTAAATAGATCAAGAGTCTTTCTTAAATACGGAATTATTTTATCACGGTTTTTGTATTTTATGAATACAACACGATGATGAAATTTGTTTTGATACATTATGTAAGGCTTAACTGGTCCTATAGCAACAATACTTTTATCGTTTAGTCTATTAATTTCATTTATGAAATTCTTGATGAAACTATATACGTTATTAAAATCTTTACTAGCAACATCAACTCCAATTAAGTGATAGAAGGGTGGATATTTTTGTAATTCCCTATTTTTCATCTCCAATTTATAGAAATTTTCGTAGTCTTGAGCAGCTCCCAATTGAATAGCAAAATTTTCAGGATGGTATGTTTGAACAAGTGCACATCCTTCTTTATCGGCTCTGCCGCTTCTGCCTACTGATTGGGTGATAAGTTGAAATACTCGTTCAGTTGCTCTAAACGAAGGAATTGATAAACCAACATCCGCTTGAATAACCGAAACTAAAGTTACATTAGGAAAATCATGTCCTTTTGCAACCATTTGAGTTCCAATCAAGATATCAGCATATCCATGTTTAAACTTATTTAAAATTTGTTGAGTGTTATTTCTAATTTCAGAAACATCGCTATCTAGTCTTAATACTCTTGCATTAGGGAACAATTTAGTAACTTCTTCTGCAATTTTTTCAGTGCCAAAACCATTGTTCAAAAAAGAAGTAGAACCACAAACTGGACATGTGTCAAAATGCTCTTCGACATAGCCACATTTGTGGCATTTAAATTGGCCAGATTTCTTATGCAAAGTTAATGTCGAACCACATGTTGGACACGTAAAAATATGACCACAATTTCGGCAGTTAACATATGGGGCATATCCTCTACGATTTATAAGCAAAATTGCTTGTTCACCTTTACTTAAAACTGCCTCTAATTTTTCAATCAAAATATTAGAAAACATATACGATTTTCTAGATAAGTTTTCGCCCTTAGAAATATCAACAATTTCTGTATCAGGAAGTGGGTGTTTGTTGATACGATTTTTTAACGTAATTAAGTTATAAATTCCAGCCTTTGCTCGAGACATAGAATCGAGAGATGGAGTAGCACTTCCAAGCACTACTTTTGCACCATATTTTTTAGCCCTAAATTGAGCTACTGTTTTTGCACTGTACATTGGTGTGTTATCTTGCTTATAAGATTCGCTGTGTTCTTCATCAACAATAATGAGTCCAATGTTGTCTAATGGAGCAAAAATTGCGCTTCTTGCACCAACAACAATTTGGCATTCGCCTCTAGCAATTTTTCTATATTGATCATACTTTTGTGCAGGGGTTAAATCACTATGTAAAACCGCAACTTTCCCTGCAAATCTTCGCTCAAAATACTCAATCATTATAGGAGTTAAGCCTATTTCAGGTACTAACATAAGTACGTTTTTCCCTGCAAAAATCATCTTTTCTGCAAGTTTCAAATAGATTTCAGTTTTGCCAGAACCAGTTACTCCATAAAGCAAAGAAGTAACCTTATCAGTAGACAAAATTGATTCCACTGCGTCTTCTTGTTCTTTGGTTAAAATCTTTTCGTTTTCTTTGTCGATTTCTGGTATTGAATAACGTTGCTTTTCTCTATCGTAAATTACAACTCTTTTTGCCTCTAAAAGTTTGCCTAAAATTGATGGTGAATTTGTTAATCTTTTTGGGATGTCACCATTCTCTTTTAGATACCTTAAAAATTCAATTTGTTTAGGGGTTAAATCTGTCTCGTCGTCGATCTTCAAATGTATCCATTTTTCATATGCAACTTTTGGAGCTTTCAATGATGATGAAGCAGGCTTTAAACTTGGGGGCAACATTGTCTGCAAAACCGCAATCATTGGAGCAAAATAATAGTCGCTTAAATCAGCTGCTAAATCAATGAGTTCCTTATTCAATAAAGGCTTGTCATCTAAGACATCAAAAATTTCTAAAATGTCAAAGCCTTTTTTGTCTTGAATTTCTTCCAATTCCTCTTCATTGATATCTCTAGCATTTAAGACATATCCAACCAATGTTTGTCTATTGAAAGTTACTAATACTCTAAAGCCTTCATCAACTGGCTTTTCACCTTTATAAGTATAAGAAAAAGGACGATTGAGACTTTGTACTTTATGCTCTATCAAAACTTCAAGTAATCTCATATTCGTCCTTTTTGTTTATTTGTTCATTCTTGAATAAATAATTTGTCTAATTTCTTCAACACAACGATCAAGCGAATCGTTTACAACAACGTATTCGTATTGATCTTTCTTTTTTAATTCTTGAGCACATCTTGCTAAACGATTTTGAATTACGTCTTCTGCTTCAGTGCCACGGCCTCTAAGTCTGTTTCCAAGTTCTTCAAGTGATGGAGGAACTAAGAATATTGAAACAACATCCTTATCTCCTTCAAGTTTAGATAAGACTTTTGCAGTTCCATTAACATCAATTTCAAGAAGAACATTTCTTCCTGAGTTTCTTTTATCTTCAACTTTATCTCTTGGAGTTCCGTATTTATTTCCAACGAATTCTGCCCATTCAAGCAAGTTATCAGCAGCAATTTGACGGTCAAATTCTTCATGACTTACAAAGTAATAGTCACTTCCGTCGACTTCTCCAGGTCTTGGTTTTCTTGTTGTCATAGAGACTGAATAGAAAAGATCTAAAACTTTGTCTTTAATAAGTTCAAGACGAACTGTGCCTTTGCCTACACCGCTTGGGCCAGACATAATAATTAATAATCCGCGTTTCATATGTTTTAATTATATTAAAAATTAATAGATTTTTCAAATGCCGTTAGTAGATTGATTTTTAAAGTGCAATTTCCCTTTAATTTTTTGCACTTAAGGGGGTAAATCGTAAAATTAAAACTAAGTTTTAAATATTATTAACTTTTTAAAGTGCAATTTGCACTTAAGATTGCACTTAAGAACTTTTTGGTGCAAAATAGATTTATGGAAAATAGCAAAAACAAATATGTAATGCAAACAGGCATCGGATTGCAAGATGTTGACCATCTTAAAAATTCGTCCTACTTTTTAAACGAATCTCAACGTTATATAAATGGTGAAATTTCTATTGATGAATTAAATTCAATAATAAATTCTTATTATAAGAATAAACCCGACATCGAAGAAAGAACTGAAGAAGCAGATAAAATTGCTATTAGAATTGCTAAATTAATATCAGAAAATACTTTTACTTTTTCGGTAGGGCAATTATTGTCCATTCACCACTCTTTGTTTAAAGATGTCCTGGAAGATGCTGGAAAATTAAGAAATTATAATTTTTCTAAAAAAGAGTGGGTTCTTGATGGAGAAAGCATGATTTACGGAGATTATAGAGAACTCGAACAGACTTTAATTTATGACTTCTCAGTGGAAAAACAGTTTAAATATAACGGGCTTTCAACTGACGAAATAATTGATCATTTATGTTTATTTATAGGTAACTTGTGGCAAATACATCCTTTTAGCGAAGGAAATACAAGAACAACAGCAGTCTTTGTTATAAAATACTTAAGATCATTAGGTTACAACATTACAAATGAAACTTTTTCTAAAAATGCTTGGTATTTTAGAAATGCGTTAGTACGAGCAAATTACAATAATGCAAGCCGTGGCATTTTTGAAGATAAAATTTATTTAAAAAAATTTCTTCAGAATTTGTTGAAAAACAAAAACAATGTTCTTCTTAATAGAGAACTCCATATAGGAAATGTTATAAATGTTTCAAATAAAGAAAATAGAGAATCTAAAATTATTCAACTAGTGTTAAATAACCCAAGAATTTCCACTAAAGAATTAAGCGAGACTATTGGAGTTTCTTTAAGAACTATTAAATCCGTTACATCGATTATGCAAAAAACCGGTTTAATTCAAAGAGTTAATGGAAAGAAATTAGGCTTCTGGAAAACAAACAAACAACAAGTACACGATTTAAATTTGCAAAACGGGCCTTTTGAAGCTATTAAAAGCGGATTAAAGAAAATTGAAATACGTTTGTATGATGAAAAAAGATCCATAATTGCAATTGGAGACATAATTGTCTTCACAAATGCTATAACTGGCGAAAAGTTAACTTGCCTTGTTAAAAATCTCTATCGTTATAAAAACTTTGAAGAATTATATAAAAATCATAAGAAGTCAGATTTAGGTTACAAAGATGATGAAATTGCTCGTCCAGAAGATATGGGCCAATATTATTCAAATGAAAGAATCCAAAAATATGGCGTTTTAGGTATAGAAATTGTAAAAATGTAAATATGAGAGTTTCTCACGAAAGTTATATTAAATATATTGATCAAATTAACTCTTATCTAAAAGATGAGGAGATTTTTGCTCCTGTTCTTTTAAATTATGAGACTCTCTTATTTCCTATAGTAAAAGATAATAGAAAGTCTTTAGTCGTCTCTTTAAATCACAAGACTCCACTAATTTATCTTGTTGAAGATGATAGATTTCATTCGTCTTTTGAGGATAACTTTTATTTTAAATTAAAGAAGATATTAGGAAGAGTTCAAGTTAACTCAATTTCATTATCAAAAAAAGACAATATTGTCACATTAAAAGTCGCTTCAATTAACGAATTTGAAGACTCTAAAAATTATAATATTTACATTGAATTAATTCCTACAAAACCAAACATAATAATTTGTGATGAAAATAATCAGATTTTAGAAGTTTGTTATAAAGATAAAATTAGAAATTTTTCTCAAAGAGAAACATACGCTTTCCCAGTTCAAAAATCTGAACCAAAAGGTGAGATTGAAATTAATGAAGAATTTATAAAAAATCATTACTTAAATGAACTAGAAAATCGAAGACAAGAAAAATACAAAAATTTCCTTAATTTTGTTAATGGAAAGATAAAACTTATTAATAGGAAAATAAAGGCCATCAACAATGATGTTAAAATCGCTAACGAAAGTTTAAAATTCTCTGATTTTGCAGATGAGATTTTGTGCTTGGGTTTAAACTTAAAAGACCATCTCGAATCCGTTGAAATCAGTTCGGGAACAATCGTCTTAGATAAAAGCAAAACTGTTTTAGAAAATGTTAATAGTTTTTATAAACGTTCAAAGAAAGCTAAAGAAACGATTTCTAGATCTGATTTAAATATCAAAAACGCGAAAGACGAAATCAGTCAATATGAAGAAATATTGAATAAATTCAATAATGCTTCAGAAAAAGAAGCAGATAAACTAATGGATGAAATTGGAATGACTAAAAAGAAAAAAGAAGTCAAAGAGACTGCTTTCAATCGTCCATACAAGCTCAATTACAACGGAACGATTATTTACTTTGGAAGAAACGCTAATCAAAACGATTATTTATCTTTCGTCATGAAACTTAATCGTGAGTTTATTTGGCTCCACATCAAAGATAAATCTGGAGCACATTTAGTTATTGCAAATCCTAAGCCGACCGAAAAAGAATTAATCTTTGCTGCTGAAATATCATTAATTTGCTCCCATGCTACAAGCGGAGAAGTAATTTACGCTATAAAGAAAAATGTCCGTCGAGGACATGTTCTTGGAGAAGCACTTCTTAAGAATTACTCAGTGATTAAATTGAATAATGTTTCTAAAGAAACAAAGGAAGCATTTTTAAAAGCAGAACGTATTAAATAGTATACTTTTTAATCATGTCAAAAGTTGCCAGAGATGGGAACTTTTTTTGACGTAAAATATCGTATACAACAATTGCGACAGAATTGGAAAGATTTAAACTTCTTGCAGTTGATAACATAGGAATTCTTAAAGTGTCTTCTCTATGTTCATGTAAAATCTCTTTATCAATCCCCGTAGATTCTCTACCAAACATTACATAAACATCTTCTACTGGATCTGAAAAATCTACATTGCTATATACATTTGTTCCATATTTTGTTACATAGTAGATTTTTACATCGCCAATTTTTTCAACAAATTCTTCATAGGAATTGTAATAAATATATTTTGCATCCTTTATATAGTCCATCCCTGCTCTTTGAAGTGCTTTTTCAGACATATCAAAAGGAATGGGACCAATAATATGAACTATTGAATTTGTAGCCATTGAAGTTCTAAGTATGTTTCCTGTATTTGCAGGAATTTCAGGATGATAAAGAATAATGTTAATCATAATATTGATAATATAGTATTTAGTTAGCAAAAGAAAAGGATGTCTTCATTGACATCCTATTTAATATTAATAATATTTCTCTCCGTCACCGAATTTATCTTTATATGCTTGAATGCATTTTCCGATGATATCCATTGCCATATCGCGACCATGAATGCTAGAAACATTAGTTTCTTTTCCATTTTCAAGTTGTTTATAAACTACAAAGAAGTGTTTAATTTCTTGAAGAATATGGTCTGGAATTTGTTTAATATCGGTAAACGAATTATAAACTGGATCGTTTTTACAAATAGCAATAATTTTTGCATCTTTCTTTCCATTATCAATCATTTCAAGAATTCCAATTGGATAGCAATCAACAATTGCAAATGGAACAATTGATTCGGAACAAATAACTAAAACATCAAGTGCGTCACCATCGTCAGCTAAAGTACGTGGAATAAAACCATAGTTTTGTGGATAGTGAGTCGAAGTATATAAAATTCGGTCTAAATATAAAGCTCCAGAATACTTATCTAATTCGTATTTATTTTTGCTTCCTTTGGAAATTTCAATACAAGATAAAAAGGAATCTGGATTAACTCTTTTTGGATCAACTCTGTGCCAAATATTCATTCTTATATTCCTCCTAGATGCTTGAATTATACCATATTAGTAATCTTTATTGAAATAAACATGATATAATAACGCCATGAAACTAAAGCATTTTCTTCCATTATCAATTCTTACAGTTTTGTCTCTTACAAGCTGTGCAGGAAATCCAAATGCTCCTAAAGTCTTAAAGAATGGAGAACTTTTTGGCTTGCAAGAAATTACATACGAAAATGCTTTTGTTACTGCTACTTTTGATTACATGGACACTATGATTCAAAGTGGCGAGCCATTTATTTTCTATTTAACAAGTTCAGAATGCTATCACTGTTATTTATTCAAAGAAAAAATTCTTTCTTATGTTAGATCGACAAATAACTTAGTCGCAATGATGGATATTTATGATGACGAGAAAGAAAGTTATTCAGAAGACTTTGAAAAATTTAAAGATAAATACGAGGACTATTTTTTCATCAACGGAGAAGCTTACACTCCTCAAATTTATATTGTTGAAGGATTAAAATTTGAAACCCAAGTTCCAAACTCTCGATACGATAATGAAGGCATGTTCAAAAGAGCAATGCAAGACTACGTTAACCAATGCAATGTTTACTCTTTTTCTACAGTCGAAAAACTTAACAATTTCTTGTCTTCAAATCCTAATTCATTAACCGTATTAATTGATAGAAAACAAAGCGAATTAATGTCTACTTATCATGGCTATGTTCAAGATTTAATTAAAGCAAGAAATAACAAGATTGCATTGTTTGAAATTGATGATTCAAACAGAACTCAAATATTTGAAAAATTTGGACTAACTGAATTAACTGCTCCGACTGGTTTTATAACAAAACAATCTCAACTATATAAGTACAAATTTATAAACAATAAAGAATCAAACGAAATCTTCTTAAATGAGAATTTATAAAGGCTTTGCAAAGAAAAAGCTAGGTAAATCATAGCTTTTTTCTATTTTTTCTCAGCTGCAGTTAATCTAGCAACTGCACGCTTAAGAGCTAACTCTGCTCGCTTTTGATCAATGTTAATTCCTTTGTTTTTTAAACGTTCTTCAGCACGTTTTTTTGCGTTTTCTGCACGTGCTACATCAATCGTATTTGCGCTTTCTATTTGATTACAAATTAAAATGACTTTTTCATTAGTAACATTGATTGCACCACCATGAATTGCATACCATTCTTGAGCCCCATTTTTTCTAACATACATTGGTGCATAATCAAGTATTCCAACTAATGGTGTATGGCCACCTAAAATCGTTCTATATCCTGATGTTAATTTCACAGTTAAAGAATCGACTTCAAGAGTCTTAAATAAACCTTTTGGAGTTACTAAATCAACAATAAGCATTACTTATTTTTCCTCGTATTTTTCTACATCACCGATTGTGCCTTTGTAAAGGAATGCACTTTCTGGATAATGGTCATATTTACCTTCAAGAATTGCTTTAAAGGAACGCACTGTTTCTTTTACAGGAACATACGCTCCTTTGAAACCTGTAAATCCTTCTGCAACAGAGAATGGTTGAGACAAGAAATTACGAATTCTTCTTGCTCTAGCAACTATAACTTTATCTTCATCTGATAATTCATCCATACCTAAAATTGCAATGATATCTTGAAGTTCTTTATAACGTTGTAAAACTTTTTGAACTTCACGAGCCACTTTGTAATGTTCTTCACCAACGATACGTGGATCAAGGATATTACTTGTTGAATCAAGTGGATCGACAGCTGGATAAATACCTAATGCTGCGGTACCTCTATCAAGAACAGTTTTTGCATCAAGGTGTGAGAATGTTGTTGCAGGAGCTGGATCGGTTAAGTCATCAGCAGGAACATAAATTGCTTGAACTGATGTAATAGAGCCATCTTTTGTTGATGTAATTCTTTCTTGTAATTGTCCCATCTCTGTAGCAAGTGTTGGTTGATAACCAACAGCAGAAGGCATACGGCCTAAAAGAGCCGAGACTTCAGAACCTGCTTGAGTAAATCTAAAGATGTTATCAATAAAAAGAAGGACATCTTTGTGCTCTCTATCACGGAAGTATTCAGCCATAGTTAAACCAGAAAGAGCGACTCTCATACGTGCTCCTGGTGGTTCGTTCATTTGACCGAAGACAAGTGCTGTTTTTGCAAGAACACCACTAGCTTTCATTTCAAAATATAAATCGTTACCTTCACGGGAACGTTCACCAACACCAGCAAAGACAGAAATTCCGTCTTGTTCTGTTGCAATATTGTGAATTAATTCTTGAATAAGAACTGTCTTACCAACACCAGCACCACCAAACAAGCCAACTTTACCACCTTTCATATAAGGACATAGTAAATCAATGACTTTGATTCCTGTTTCAAGCATTTCAGTGGAAACGTTTTGTTCATTAAATGTTGGAGCTTTTCTATGAATTGGTAATTTTTCTACATTTTCAAAATTATTTTCCAATCCATCGATTGGATTTCCTAAAACGTTAAACATTCTACCTAATGTAGGATTACCAACAGGAACTGAAATAGGTGCTTCTGTGTCAATAACATCAAGTCCTCTCATAATTCCTTCAGTTGCACCCATAGCAACGCATCTAACAGTGTCATCGCCAATATGTTGGGCGACTTCAATAGTTAAAGTTGCGTTTGTTGGAAGCTTAACGATTAAAGCAGTTAATAATTCAGGAAGATGGTTGTCAGGAAAACGGACATCAATAATAGGTCCGACAGCTTGAACAACTTTTCCTATATTGGATTCTTTCATATTAAGAACCTCCTATTGTTTCTGACCTGCTACAACCTCAGTAATTTCTTGAGTAATTGCAGCCTGTCTAGCTTTGTTAAATTCTAGAGTTAATTGTTTAATCAACTCATCTGCATTGTCAGTGGCATTTTCCATCGCTGTTCTGCGACTTGCTTGTTCACTAACTTGAGATTCAATAATTCTTTGGTATAAGAATGAGGATATGTATAAAGGAACAAGTTCTTTAATTAAGGTCTTAATGTCTGGATCGAACTCTGGAGCATACCCTAAATCATTACCTTCTTTTTTGTTAAGAGGGAATAACGTAACCATAGTTGGAGCAAACTTAATTGAGTTTACATATTTGGTGTAAACAAGTTTGACTGAACGATATTTCGAATTGATAAAATCATCACTAATTTTGGAGGACAATTTTACTACATCTTCATATACAATTTTTTCGTTTAATTGCACAAAAGATGAATCAACTTCATAGTTTTCTCTCTTATAATAATTGTCGCCTTTTAAGCCAATTGGAATGAGTTTTGCAGTGTTTTTATCAATATTTGCAGAGATAAATTTGTAAATATCGTTGTTAAAACCTGCACATAAACCAAGATTTGAATTAACGACAATAACTAAGTCTTTATCAGCTTCTTTTTCTTCTAAATAAACTTTGGCTTCTTCACCTTCTGAACGTTCTAAAAGCGAGTTGATTAAATTAACAATCTCATCGGTGAAAAGATTGTTTTTCTCCATGATCGATTTGAATCTTTTTAGTTTAACAGTAGCAACAAGTTCCATTGCTTTTGTTATCTTTTTCGTAGAATTAACTGAAGAGATTCGACGTTTAGTTTTATTTAGATTAGCCGCCATAATTACTTAATTGTTTCTAAAAAATCTTTAATAATTTGTTTCAATTTTGCATCTAACTCATTTGAGATTTTCTTTTCTGAATTTAGTTCATCAATAACATCTAAATGAGATGCTTTAATGTGGTCATAAAGCTTTACTAGTGTAGGCTTAATGTCACTTACTTTTAAGTCTTCAAGGAATTTATTTTTAGCAGCAAAAAGTTCAATGATTTGTCTATCAACAGAGAATGTATCGTATTGATTTTGCTTTAAAACTTCCATAAGAACCTTACCATGATTCAAAACAGCTTTTGTGTCTTTATCTAAGTCACTACCAAATTGAGCAAATGCTTGCAATTCTCCATAGTTAGCAAGTTCAATTTTTAATGAATTTGCAACTTGTTTCATAGCTTTAATTTGAGCAGCACTTCCAACACGGGAAACAGATAAACCTGAATCAATAGCAGGTCTTTGTCCTTTATTAAACAAGTCGGACATTAAGAAAATCTGACCATCTGTAATTGAAATAACGTTTGTTGGAATATAAGCAGAAATATCACCTGCTTGGGTTTCAATAATTGGAAGAGCAGTAATTGATCCTCCACCATTTTCATCATTTAACTTACAAGCTCTTTCAAGCAATCTACTATGTAAATAGAAAACATCACCTGGATAAGCTTCACGTCCAGAAGGGCGTTTAAGTAAAAGTGATAATGTACGATATGCAACAGCGTGTTTACTTAAATCATCAAAAACAATTAAACAATCTTTGCCTTGATGCAACCATTCTTCTGCCATAGCCATACCTGAATATGGAGCTAAATAAAGTAATGGAGCAAGTTCACTTGCTGTAGCACTAACAACAACTGTATAGTCCATTGCACCATTCTCTTTGAGTTTGTTAACAATAGAGGCAACAGTTGAATTCTTTTGTCCAATTGCAACGTAAATACAATTTACGTTTTGTCCTTTTTGGTTAATTATTGTATCGATTGCAATAGCAGTTTTACCTGTTTGTCTATCGCCAATAATAAGTTCACGTTGACCACGTCCAATAGGTATCATTCCATCAATGGCTTTAATACCTGTTTGGAGAGGTGTATCAACGGCTTTACGATACATAACACCTGGAGCAATAACTTCAACTGGACGTGAAGAAGTAGATTTAATATCGCCAGCTTCGTCTAAAGGTTGGCCTAAAGCGTTAACTACTCTTCCAAGAAGAGCATCACCTGTAGGAACTTCAACGACAGCTTTTGTACGTTTAACTAAATCGCCTTCTTTAATTTCTGTGTCATTTCCTAATAAAACACATCCAACGTTTTCTTCTTCAAGATTCATGACCATGCCATAAATCCCATGAGGAAAAATAACGAGTTCACCAAGCATTGCTTTATCAAGACCATAAACTAAAGCAACACCATCACCGACAGTAATTACTGTACCAACATCATCGCTTTCAACGTTGTTAGTAAAATCTTGGATTTGTTTCTTGATGAGTGCAGAAATTTCCGAAGAATTTATTTTCATTATGCTTTTCTCCTTTCATTAATTTTTGTTTTCATTGTTTCAAGTTTGTTCTTAATAGAACCATCAAAGACGTGATCGTGGACTACAACTTTAACTCCACCAATCAATCTCTCATCGATACGATTTACTAATTCAACTTTGTTGTTAAACTTTTTAGAAATCGCAGATTCAATTGAAGCAATCTGTTTTTCGTCTAAAGGTTTAGTTGAATAAACATATCCTTCAAAAATACCAATTTCTTCATTAGAAGATTTAATAAATTCGTTAGCAATGTATTTAAACGAATTGAATCTATGGCGTTTGACCAAAAGCTTCAAAAATGATGAAAGATTCTCAATTTTATAACCTTTGGTTATTTCATCAACTACATCAAATTTTTGTTCGTCTTTAACAAAGTACGATTTGAGATAATTATTGGCTTCAACATTAGACGCAAAAAACACAAGAAGATCTTTAACAACTTCTTTGTATTGCTCTATCTTGTTTTCATCTTTTGCAATGGAAAGCAGAGCAGATGCATATCTAACGTATATCGAATCCATTATTTATCTTTGTTTAATTCCTTAACAAAATCTTCGACAAGTCTTTCGTTATCCTTGTCATTAATTTCTCTTCCAAGAACTTTCTCGGAAGCATCAATCGCGACTGAAACAATTTCGCGATGAATTTCATCCTTACTTGCTTCAATTTCTTGAGCAATATCTTTTTGTGCTTGTTCTTTAACCTTTAAGGCTTCTTGTTTTGCTTCGTCTAAAATTATGGCTTTTTGTTTATTTGCGTCTTCTTTTGCTTTTTCAATGATTTCTAAAGATTCCTTCTTTGAATCTTCAACATTTTGATTAGCGAGTTCCACTAAACCTTTTGAATCCTCTTCTCTTTGTTCTGCTTCTTTAATCTTTCCTTCGACATAGTCTCCACGTTTCTTTTGATATGCCTTTAAAGGTTTATACAAGAAGAAAAATGCAACTAAAAGTAAAACTAAAAATGCACAGAAAATCATTAAAGCATCCCATGGATTTGGAAATAATTTATTTAGAAAATCATCCGCAGTAAAAGCTGCACCATCACATGAAGATAGCATCAAAGAGGAAAGTAATAAAACAACAATTAATTTCCCTTTATTTTTCATAAAAAGCCTCCTTTTAAACTAGTTTAAACGAACAATTAAGCAATCTTACCGCCAAGAATAAAGATGAGTAAGATAGCGACGAGCAATGCGTAAATACCACAAGTTTCAACTAAAGCTGCACCAATGATCATTGATGAACGTAAGTTTTTGCCTGCTTCTGGATTACGTGCCATACCTTCGATTGCTTTTGTAATAAGCATTGCTTCACCGATTGATGAACAACCTGCTGAGAAAATAGCAATGGCTGCTGCAATAGCAATTGCACCTAAATCTGTCATTAGATATTCTCCTTTCTAGAACCAACAGTTAATGGTTCTTCTATTTCTGGTCTCTCTTGAACTACAAACAAACATGTAAGGAATGTGAAAACCAATGTTTGAATGTAAGAAGAGAAAACGTCAAAGTATGCGTGCAACAATGGGGTTGCAAAAGGAATTGCTGCCATTGCACCACTTAAAGCCCAATCAACAAGAGTGAGTAAAACCCATCCTGCAATTGCGTTTCCGAATAAACGTAAGGTTAAAGAGAGCAATGGAGCCCACATACTAAGTAAATTAATTGGTAAAAATACAGGCAATGGATCAACATAACGTTTGAAATATTTCCATCCTGTATAACGAATAGACGTAATGTGAATTAATAAGAATGTAACAAGACCTAAAGATAAAGGAACAGGAATATACACCATAGGTGAAGGCAATCCTGTAATGCCTATAATCATGTTACAAAATAAGAAGCAAATAACTCCAAGAAGGATACCGCCAAAGTTTTCAAACCCTTGGCCCATCAAATCTTTAACAAAGTTGTCTAATTTTTCAATGCCCCAATCAGCTAATAAAACAATACCTTTAGGACGTTTTAAAGGATCCGAACATTTAACTCTGATTCCTGCATAAATGAAAAGAATACATAAAAATAAACACACCAAAAGACAGGTGATGGTTTCACCATTTGGATTAAATTGAAGTTTTTCTGGTGTGTAAATATCGCCCATTATTCTTCCTTCTTTTCCTCGTCGTTTTTCTTATTGTTTTCGGAAATTGAAATCATTCCATTGAAAAAGCCACCTTTATTAGAAGCCATAATAACAATGACAACAATTTGCATTGGGGTATAGGCAATTAATGCACCCCAAATCGAATTCTTAAAAGCTGCAATTGGTTCAATAATGCCATTAAGGCCGAAACCAAAAATAGCAGTTAAAACCAAACCGGCTAGGAATAAAGTCATACGTAAAAAGTAATAAATTAAAAATCTACCGGTCTTAAATGTTCTTAAAACCACATCAGAGCCTCTGTACAAAAGTAAGATATTTAGAATTTCAATTGCTGATCCAATTCCAACTCCAATTAACCATCCAGGTTGATTAGCTAGGAATAAAGGCAACAATGCAATTAAAGCTAAAGCTACTGCTACTATTGCACTAGCTATTAATAATTTTTGTAATTCATTCAATTTCTTCATATGCTTGCACCTACGTAGTAATTATGCGAATAGGTATAAAAAAAGTCAATCGTTAATCGAATGACTTTTAAAACAATTATTAACATTAATTTTATTTTCTTTAGTAAAGAAAGGACTAACATTTTAGTCTCGATTATTTTATATAAAATTAATCGTTTTGTAAATACGAAATATTATAAAATTTCTTTGTCGTCTAAATCGTAAATTTTAATGACATTTTCGTCCATAATTCCGTAGCATTTTTTGCTACTGCCACGAGGCAAAGAAATTGAACCTATATTTATGAATTTTATTCCACCACTAATATATGAAGATACTCTATGAGTATGTCCGTATATTATAATTGGATTTTCGACACCTAATAACAAGTCAATATTTGACTCTAATTTGTGACCATGAACAAACATAAAAACTTGATTATTTTTAGTCATTAAAAAATGGTCTCTTAGTTCAAATTCAAAAGGGTTCGGATAATGGGCTTCACCGTTACCCTTAATTCCAATTACATCATCCTTGAAAAAATTGAGCATATTAACTATCTCAATATTCGCTTCCATATCGTAACTTAAAATATCCCCAAGAAGGATCATTTTGTCACATTTCAATTCGCTAAATTTCTTAATCGCTATTTTGGTGGCTTTAACATCACCATGTATATCAGAGACAATCAAATATTTCATGTCTTAATTATATATCTATTACTCTTTTAAAAAAGTGTAATTTCTTGCATACAAACACGTGTTCGTGTATAGTTTTATCGTATTTTGAAGGAGAAAAATTATATGTCATTTACATTAAAGTATTTAGGCAAGGAAAAAACTTTCGACAAAAAAGTCAGAGTTTTAGACATCCTAGATAAAGAAGACAAATCCTATATCTGCTGCAAGATCAACAATAGAGTTCGTGAATTAACTTACCCAGTTGAAGAGGACGCTGTTGTTGAATTCTTAACAGTTAAAGACGGTTCATCAACACGTATTTATGAAGCATCATTACGTTATGTTTGTGCAATGGCTTTTGCACGTCTTTACCCAGATCTCAAAATTAGATTCTGTTACAACGTTTCACGTTCAATCTTCGTTCAAATTTTGAATGAAAAGAAAGTTGTTAACAAAGCTATGGTTGACAAGATCAAAGCAGAAATGGACAGAATTATTGAAGCTGATTACGAATTAAAACGTTTCTCAGTATCAAAAGATGAAGCTGCAAAGCTTTATAGAGAACATGGCTTAGATGATAAGATTGATTTACTCTCATATCGTCCAGAAGAAAAGGTTCACCTTTACGAATGTAATGGTTACCTCAACTACATGTACTCACACATGGTACCATCAACAGGTTACTTAAAAGATTACAAAATTAGACTTTACTTACCAGGTTTAATTCTTCAATATCCGAGAAGCGAATGCCAAGGCAAAATCCCAGAATTCGTTGACGCACCAACATTTGGTAAAACACTCAAAGAATCACACAAATGGGGTATCATTGCTGGCGCTGATTCAGTAACAGGTATCAACCAACACATCCATAAAGATGGCGTTATCGACTTTATTCAATTATGCGAAGCACGTCATAATAGAATGCTCGCACAATTAGGCGATTTAATCGAAAGCGATATCGCAAATATTAGACTTATTTGTATTGCTGGTCCATCAAGCTCAGGCAAAACAACATTTGCTAATAGATTAAGAGTGGAACTCTTATCACGTGGTTTAAAACCAATTCGCATTTCTCTTGATGACTACTATTTACCAAAATCAGAAGCACCAAAAGATGAAGATGGAAAACCAGATCTCGAAAGCATTTATGCTTTAGATATCAAACAATTCAATAAAGATATGCTTGAACTCATTTCTGGCGAAACAGTTCAACTTCCTAAGTTTGATTTCAAACTTGGAAAAAGAGTTCCAGGTCGTGTCTTAAAAGTTGGCGAAAACGAACCAATTATTATTGAAGGCATTCACGCTTTGAACAATATGATGACAGAAGATATTCCTTCACATCAAAAATTCAAAATCTTCATTGCTCCACAAGCACAAATTAACTTCGATAATGCAAACCCAGTTTCAATCACAGACTTACGTTTATTAAGACGTATCGTTCGTGACTACAAATTCCGTGGCGCATCTGCTGAAGAAACAATGTCGATGTGGGCAAGCGTCCGTCGTGGTGAATTCAAATGGATTTACGACACACAAGAAGGCGCAAACTATGTTTATAACTCCATGCTCTCATATGAATTATGTGTCATGAAGAAATATGCAATGCCACTTCTTGAAGCTATTGAAAGATCCAACGAATACTTCCCAATGGCTGAAAGACTCATCAGAATGCTTAAGTATTTCGATGATATGCCAGATGAATGGGTACCATGTAACTCTCTTATGAGAGAATTCATTGGTGGCTCATGCTACGCTGACTAATTAAAAATTAAGGATGCTTGTGCATCCTTTTTTCATACAATAAAACAAAAATAATTGGTCATTATTCGACAATATTAAAAGATATGTTTTGATAATCTTTAAAGAAATATCCTTCATCAAAGTTTAATTGCAATTTTGTATAATCACATATGTAATTTCCAAAATACTCATCAGTTCCATGTTTCAAATTAAAGCTCTGATTTTCTAAAAAATATAATTGAATGTTTTTGTTTTCAAAAGATAAATTATGAAAATAGGACAAACTATCATGTTCAAACTTATCCAATTTTAAATCAGGAAACTCAATACATTCAAACGTGCAAATAGTATCATTGAGACAAATTTTATTTTCATCGATATTATGTCGAAACAAAACATAAGAGACTTGTACTTCATCATTACCTTCTAAGCAACGATAACCTTGCAATTTTAAACAATTATCGCCAATTATTTCACGTTTAAGATTAAAGACTGTCTGACCTTCACTATTTTTCGTGCCTAAACAATCAGGATGATAAAAATTAAAAGAACATGGAAATCTACTTGAGACCCCATTATCGCTAAAATATATATATGCACTATAAACAGATTTACTTATAACAAGTTTACAACTTGCGTCTTCGCTTTCCCAACAAGTCCAAAAATTGTTTCTAAAAAAATCTTTCCAATAATTGATTCTTGGATAATTTTTGCAAGAAGTCAAAAGTAATATGCTTCCAAAAGATAAAACTATTTTTTTAGACACCATTTATAACTATCCCCCAAACAAATTGCTTTTCATTTCCTGAATTTGGTTGAACTACTCCCACTTAAACAATTAATTGTTTTGAAGATGGGAGATTCCTACTC
>CALEHV010000037.1 GCA_937876465.1 uncultured Bacillota bacterium
CTAAATCGACAATAGCCCCTGCAATACGGTCAGCTAATTTGTCTGGATGTTTTGGGTTTACTTTTTCAAACATAATTTTCCTCCATTTGTAAAAAAGTGTGTTTTTCTATATACCGATTAACAAGTTAATGGGTATATAAGCAAAAAGGCTCCAAAATAGAGCCCTTATTGATAGACTCGCAATATTAATATTGTGAGACTATCTAATAATTTCATATTTATCAACTTCAGGAATTAAGGCACATCCACCCCAACTTCCATGAATCTGACCAATATCATCTATGAATTCAACAATACCGGTTTTACCTTCGTATTGTGGTTCATCTTGCATTGAGAGGATTTTGATTTTATCCCCTATTTTTATTTCTGAATTCATTCGATATCCACCAACCCTTCTATATCGCCATTTTCGGCAAATTCCTTAATTTCATTGATTGTGTAAATTAACACCTCGGTGTCATTAAGGGTTTTAGGTTCATGGCAAGCGAATACGATTGAATTTCCGTTCCAAATACCAGCAACGTATCTAGGTTTCTTAAAAAGAATGACACTTCTACCGATTATAATTCCCTTATTTTCGGTAACTTTGATGGTAATTTCTAAATTGATATCTTTATTCATATTTATCGCAATCCTTCACGTACTTATTCCAAATTGGGAACTTATTCACTACTTCTTCATCGATGCATGAATACGTCGCACGTAGATTATTAAAATAATCAAGCAAACTGTTGTCACCTTTTTCCCTCCAGATTTCCTTACCCCTATGGATAAACACATATTCGGAAGTTTTCTTATCAAAACCAAGTTGATTGATTCTTCCTCTACCTTCAGTAACTAAAAGCATTATTAGTCCTCCCAAGGTTCATTGAACCATTTCACTAATTCTTTAGAAGTATCGCATTCAAATAAAGGTTCTTGAGAAAATTCGCCACCTTTGGTTCTTCTTCCAAAAACTGTATATTTGTGATTATTCCAACAACAATCAATTTGAATTGTAAATTGGACTTCGCCATCTTCTAAATCGGCAAATCTGAAGTCATCGTATAAAGGACCATTTAATGGGCAGTTGTTTTTGAACCAAACATAGTTTTTATCTAAATCAACCTTTCCTTTACCGTTAATTTTGATGATGATGTTTCCCATTTTATAGGTTTTTGCTCTAAGGGATGAATCTTTGCAAAACCAGTCCCACCATCCAGCTTTAATTTGGGTTTTAACATCACTTTCGGAATATTGTTCCGTCATGAAGTTAATACTCCATTCCCTAATAGTTAGTTTCTTTTCCATGAATTTTCCTTTCTTATTCAATGTTGTCTAGATTGTCTTCGCCTTCTTGAAGGGAATTTACTGTTTCCTCGATTGTGGATGCAGTTTCATCTAGCCAAGTTTGTCTTTCTTCTTGAAGGGTTGTTAATTCTTCCCTATTTTCGTAAGGTTCAATGTCAGAACTCTCGCTTTCGAGGTCGCTTTGAAGATCCTCAAATTCGATTCTTAGAGAACTTAATTTTTCCTTCAATTCTTCAATTCTTTTCTTGAATTGGGTTTTGGTATAAGTTGCCATAATTGACCTCCTTTTTGGTCATTAGTATATTCGCTCTATATCTAAGATATAGCAACTTATATAGCATCATAATTGATACAATTTTAAAGGCTAAATTGAACCTTCATTTCTTTGAAAATTGCCTCAAGTACATCGACAACTATTGCATTACCAGCCATTCGATAATATTGGGTTTCTGAACACCCACTTTCAAAGGCTCTATCAATTCGTTCATCATTCCAACCCATCAAACGCCAACATTCTCTTGGAGTTAATCTTCGGATATTGATTAAATCATCTTTATCATTAACAACTACTCCTACATCACAAATGCTAGTTTTTAAAGTTGGAATCATCGATTTTTGAACTACACCACGTTTGGATTTACATCTATTGGTATAAATTCCATCGCCAACTTCTGCAGCTGCATAGCCAGCTTTAGTAGCTTGTGGAACTAAAATGACATTATCCTTTTGAACCGTGGTTATCGTATTGACTATTGGTTCATCTTTAATTTCTAACTTTTGTACATTCTTGCCTTCACTATTTGGTCTACCTCTAATGGCACCAACAGCTGGAAGAATAACAAAGTTATCAGTTGCTCTTCCTCCTGGATGAGTTGTTATGGTATAAGCAATTTTAGATTCCTTATCGTGAGGTCTGAATCGCACACCACGAATGAAACCATTTCTATTTTCTAAATCACATGCATATTTGATGAACCTATCACTAAGAAAAAACCTCTCACCCACATTTGGTTCTAAGAGGTCTTGCAAAGTTGTTTTAAGTTTAACTGGATCAGGAAATTTGAAAACGCCATCATAATCTAAAACCGAAAGCATTAAACATCGTTCTCGATTTTGAGGTACGCCATAATTTTTTGCATTCAAAACTTGGTAGAAGCTTTTGTATCCTAAACTTGAAAGGAAATCTATCCAAGTTTGGAATAAAGGCATAAACCTTTTTGAAACAATATTTTTGACATTTTCCATAAGCAAAAACTTAGGAAGTGTACCTTTTTCTTTAGAAACTTCTAATAAACGTTGTACTTCCCATAACAAAGAAGAACCAGTATTAGAGTTCTTTTCAAAACCTTTCATTTGCCCTGAAATAGAAATATCAGTGCATGGAAATGAATACGTCCATAAATCAGCTTTAGGAAGTTCTTCAACTTTGGAAATGTCACCATAGTTAGGGACAAAGCCATGAAGAAACCTATAAGTTTTGTTGGCATAAGCATCAATATCGCTAGTTGCCACTACTTCATTATCGATACCAGCACGCTTTAAAGCTTCGGCTTGGCTACCGATTCCAGAAAAAAGTTCAATTACTTTTAGCATAATCTCCTCCAGTGTGTGGATGAAGTCAAGAAAGGATAAACGGCTCCACCCACTTGGAAAGGAGGTATTCATGGACATCAAACACGTAAATTTAAGTTTTTTCTTTTCCGCGTAAAGCAGAAAGATCTCAAAATATTAAAATTATTCTAAGAATCCGTTATCGTTTAGGACTTGATAATCCTTAATTCCTTCAAGAGGTATTTTTTCTCCATCACGAATTAAAAAGCACCCTTCAAAGGTGCCTACGTTTCTTAGATATCTTTTTACAATTACATCAACATATCTTTCATCGAGCTCCATTAGATATGCGTTTCGATTTATTTGATTTGCAGCAATAAGAGTGCTACCACTACCTCCAAATAAATCTAAGACTATTTCTTTTTGTTTAGAACTGTTTTTAATTGCTCGACCTACAAGTTCTAAAGGTTTCATAGTTGGATGAAGGTCATTTGCTTTTGGTTTGTTGTATTCCCAAATAGTGTCTTGGGTTCTATCATCAATGAAATAATGACTTGCTCCTTCTTTCCAGCCATAAAGGCAAGGTTCATGACGCCAGTGATAATCTTGGCGAGAAAGGACTAAGCTGTTTTTAACCCAAATTAAGCATTCAGCTAATTTGAAACCAGCTTCTTTAAATGCCTTTCTAAAATTCAAACCTTCACTATCTGCATGGAAACAATAGATGCTTCCACCAGGTTTGGTATGATTGAATAAATTTTTAAATGCTTTTAGAAGGAAATTATAGAAATCAGAATCCTTCATATTGTCGTTTTGGATTTTTAATCCATCAGCATTTGAAATATCAACATTGTAAGGTGGATCAGTAAAAACTAAATCGGCTTGTTTGCCATCCATTAATTTATTTACTGTTTCCTCATCGGTTGAATCACCACACATAAGTCGGTTATTTCCTAAAAGGAAGATATCACCTTTCTTAGCATATGGATTTTCAGGAAGTTCTTCATTTTCATCAAAATCGTCTTCTTTTACTTCTTTTTCGAGTTTATTAATTAGATCCTCGAATCCAAATTGAAGCATATCCATATTTATGTTTGCTAGTTCAACACTTAACTTACCCATATCCCATTTTGCTATTTCAGCAGTTTTGTTATCAGCAAGTCTCAATGCTTTAATTTCATCATCCGTTAAATCGGTAACGACAATAACAGGTACGCGTTCTAATCCTAATTTTTTAGATGCGAGCAAACGCGTATGTCCAGCAATAATCACATTGTTCTTATCAACAATAATAGGATTTCTAAAACCAAAGGTTTTGATTGAATTTGCAACTGCATCTACAGCTTCATCATTTAATCTAGGATTATTGTCGTAAGGAAGAATATCACTAGTCTTCATCAATACTATCTTGTCCGATACTTCTGGCATTTTTAATTTCCTCCAAATCTTCATTTACTTTTTGTTCCATAAGTTTCAATCTTCTAAATGGAACGGAATACTGTTCACCATGAACCACTGCTAATAAATATTCGTTAGCATTAAGGTTCGGTGCATATTCTTGAACTGTTTCTCCAACGACCTGTTCATCAACAACTTTTCCACTTTTGTGTTTCAAGACTTTTCGTTGGATGGTGACTTTGTCACCTTTAGCAAGTTTTCTGATATTTGCTAAAAGTTCCTCACGGTCATCTTTTTTGGCATCCATCATTACTTGAATGATTTCAGGATGTCTCTTTTTTAAGGTTATTAACGTGGCCTGAGTAATGCTTAGGCAACTTGCAAGTTCGCCATCGCTGTAATTATTTAAAGCAGCTTTGACTAAAATCTTGCGGTACTCTGGCCATGTTCCATTTTCAATCCACGTTTGATAGGTGTCTTTTCTTGGCATAGCCAAAATCCTCCATAAACGTGTTAGTAAAAAGAAAACCCACAGTTTTTACACTGCAGGTCTTTACAAAATTTTCTATCATAACACTAACACGTATGTTGATAGTTCACAACGGTTCATTATGGTCCATAACGGTTCATTACGGTTCATCTTTAATTTCAACATAACTTAAGGCATCCCAATGCCATCGTTTTACCGTTGAAAGGGAGACATAAAGTTTGCTGCATATATCCTCCCAGGTACAATTATTAAGGTATCGCATAATTAGAACATTTCTATAATCTTGATTTTGAAGCTTCTCAATTGCAGCTAATACTTCAGCTTTAACTTTGTTAAGTTCTTCTTCAAGTTCACGAATTTTAGATTCAACTTCCATCTTTTTATCAATCCACTTAACAAAAGGTGCTTTTAAATCTCTTGTTTTTTGAACTACTGGTTGGTCGTAATTACCTCCAGGGATAGAATTGGATAAAATTTCGTATTCATGTTTAGTTATTTCGAGTTGTTCTATTCGATGCGAAATTCGGTAAGGTTTGGATAAGAATTGTTTTACTTCTTCGTACATACTACTTACCTCCCTTAAGCTTAGCTTTGACAGCATCAATAAGTTTGGATTGAGTTGCATCTTTATCTTTTAATGCATTAAGAACTGCTTCATCCATAGTATGTTCTGCAACAATATGCATAACCACTACTGAACCTTCTTTTTGCCCTTGGCGATAAAGTCTAGCTACAGTTTGTTGATAAAGTTCTAAACTCCAAGTTAATCCGAACCATACTATAGTATTTCCACCACTTTGGAGATTTAAACCATGTCCAGCTGATGCAGGATGAATCAAACCAACTTCTAGTTCTTTGGCATTCCATTTGCGAATAGCATCTGGAGAATCTAATGTCGCGTAATTAACACCTAAGTCATCAAGACGTTTTTTAATTCGATCTAAATCATGTTTAAACCAATATGCTACTAGTAGAGGTTTGCCATTTGCTCCTTCGATAATATCTTCTAAAGCATCAAGTTTTCTATCATGGACTTTGACTATTTCGCCACTATCAGTGTAAATAGCACCATTAGCAACTTGGAGAAGTTTTCCAGTAAGAACAGCTGCATTTGCAGAAGATATTTCTTTATCGTTAAGTTCAAGCAACATTTCATCTTGAAGTTCTTTATAACATTCCATTTCCTTATCGGATAATTTCACTTTATGTTCAACTTCAATTAAGTCAGGCATCTTAAGATGGTCGATTGCTTTCATTGAAATTGTGATGTCAGAAATCTTTTTATAGATTCTTTCTTCAGCACCAATTTGTGGTTTATAAGAAAACACCACCATTCCGTTTCTTTTATCAGGCAAGAAGTAATCATTACGATATCGAGTAATAAATCTTCCTAATCTTGCTCCATAATCGAGACATTTAAATTCAGCAAATAAATCCATTAGACCATTTGATGCAGGCGTGCCAGTTAATCCTATGATTCTTCTCACATATGGACGCACTAGCATAAGTGCTTTATGGCGTTTACTTTTTGCGTTTTTGAAAGAAGAAAGTTCATCAATTACAACAGTATCGAAATCAAATTTGACTCCACTTCTTTCGACAAGCCATTCTAGGTTTTCACGGTTGATGATATAAATATCAGCTTTTCCTTTAAGGGCTTTTAAACGTTCAAGTTCAGTTCCAATTGCTACATTAACTTTTAAGAAATGAAGGTGATCCCACTTTTCAATTTCATCGGGCCAAGATATGAGTCCTACCCTTAAAGGTGCAACAACTAAAACCTTATGAATTTCAAAGGAATCAAAGAGTAAATTGAATAAAGCTGTTAAAGTGATAACTGTTTTGCCTAAGCCCATATCAACAAGCAATGCACTTATTGGATGAGATTCGACATAACTAGTTGCAAATGACTGGTATTCATGTGGCTCGTATATCATCGATGATTCCTCCTATTTGGTTTTCGTTATCAAGAACATATGTTTTAAATCCAAGCTCACGAAGTTCTTGATGACGTTTCTTTTGAATTTTTCGTGGCTTTTTATTTGGTGCTTTTACTTCAACAAATCCAACTTTGCCGAATGCTATTAGAATTAGCCTATCTGGTTCACCAACATAACCAGGGCACACAAGTTTTAATGCCTTACCTCCCACCTTTTTTACTGCTTTTACCAATTTCTCCTCGATTTTTGACTCTTTAGCCATTAGACCTCTAAAGCAATACTTTGTATTGGAGAACTCGGTGAATTCATTTCTTAACTTTTCTATAATGAATAACATTTTTATTTTTTCCTTATGTGAATAAGTTATGTTTTGACTTCACCGACCTCTACATTTTTGATTTTTTACCTTATGGTAATTCTAGGAAATCTTCACTTGCCGAGGAGAGGTCAATTGGTAGGACGGAGATACCTTTGTAGAAGAATCTATGTTTCATTTGAATCTTCTTGTACCCTAGATTTTTAAGCGAATTTGCAAAATCAGAAGTACTTCTGGCAGTTTCTCCAGTTTGATAACAGTAATTACGATACTTGTTGTAAAGTTCTCCACTTCCACAACATGCTTCTTTTTCTGAAGTATCACATCGTTCAGCCAAGAATAATGCAACAGTATCGCTTTGTTCTTTATATCCATTGATGGCATTTCTAACTTCTTCAGGTGGGTCAACATGGAAGTTATTATCGATTGCTCTTTTTGCACCTTCGATAAGCCAATAAAGGATGTATTCGCCAGCTTCTTCAACCAAGACATCAGAATAATTTTTAATATCTTCTTTGCCAGTGAATTTGTGGCTAAATGGAATAATTATGATTCTTCTCCAAGTACCTTCATCGCTAGTTCCTACCTTTGGTAGATTGTTTGTATATATGATTAGGGTGTGACTTGGGATGAAATCAAATGGATCCTTATATTTTTTACAAGCGCTTATTCTATCAGTAGAACACATACGCTTAATGGTAGATTCATCTAGCCTATCGCCTACTTTAGTTTCAGCTGCAATAACTAGACGTTTACCTCTAAGTTCAGCAAGGTCAGCTTGTTTATCACGCTTAATAGATGTCGTAAGTACATCACTTGCGATTGAACCATAGTAGTCTCCCATGACCTTTGCGATTGAATTGAAGAATGTGGATTTTCCGTTTCCCCCCTCTCCATAGGCAATAACGCAAGATTCAATGAAAACCTTCCCAACCAAAGCAGTACCACACATCTCTTGAACATAACTAATAAGTGCTTTATTGTTACCGAAGATTTTATTCAAGCATTCCTCCCATACATTTTTCCCTTTAAGGGAAGGTGACACGGAAGTAATCTTGGTAATTAAATCCTCAGCTCGGTGTTCTCTTAAACCACTGATACCTTTGCGTAAATCATAAGTTCCACTAGGCGTATTAAGTAAGAAAGGGTCACTATCAAGCATTTCTGATTCAATCTCCACCATTGGTCTAACTTCTTTTAAAGAAGCTGAAATAGCATGAGAAGATCTACGCTTGATTGTGTAATCTTTATAAGCAAGAGCGTTATTGTAACCTTTATAGGCATCCAATTGTTCTTTACTTAAAGTAGTAGCAATTTCATTTTTCTTAACCGATGCAACTTTAGCAAAAGTGTTTAATTCGTCACATTTCTTATGGAATTCGATTATTAAACGTTCGCTTTCTTTAAGTTGCCTTTCCGTTAATTCTTGAGCTACACGTTGAGCACCAGCTTCACTTTCAACCCATTTATTTTTTCGATAAACAATGTTTAGTGTTGCTGCACTATATTTGAGTTCATTAGAGAAATACTTTTGAATCAAACTAGCTTGTGCTACATCGCTATAATCAGTAGGAATATAAGAATTCGGATCAATAAAATCGTCTGGCTTTTTATAAGATGGGTCTACGATTATAACTTTGTTATAGAATCTTTGAGCACTCTTATAAATTGTGTTTAATTCTTCATCCTCTAAAAGTGGATTACAGTGAGTAGCTTTTTCATCGAAAAGTATCCTTGCCTCTTCGGTATCTCCATAACGTTTAAGAACCTTAACAGCATAAAGGTACATGGTTTTGTTTCTACCACCTTCTGAAATTTCTTCATTGTCGGTAGCATTATCAAATTCAAGTTCATCTAAGAACTCATTAAGAGTCATGTATCCTTCATGGATTTTTGCCTTTGGATTATCGGTACCAAAGAAGAAATGCCCCACATCTTTAGCCTTGCTATCAATGAATGGGAAATACTTCGCAAATCTTGTCATTAAATTATCGAACTCTTCTTTAGAAGAAACTTCATTAATTGGAATGATAAGATGGAATTTTGGACGCTTTTCTTTAATTACAATAGCACCACTGCTTTTCTTAATTTGTTTATCGACTAAATGGTGTCTAGAAAAGTGAATGATATATGGAACTCCACGAAGAGCATCTTCTATGTCTTCTTCGGAGAACCATTCATTTGGTTTGTCACTATGATCATTATCGATGTCCACCAATATACAGTTGGTTTTAACAAAGTTATCATTGGCACGAGTATGATTTTTAAATAAAGATGCAACATAGTCTTTTCCAAAAATAGAAACATCTAAAGGTTGCGACAAATCGATAGTTGTTTCATTAGGATAAACTATGTTTTTTGCATCACCGTGACTATTAGAAGTATAAATTGTTAACTTCATCCTTTTCTTTCCTCCTTAATCTTTCATATAGAAATCGCATTCATATCCATCAGCATTAAGAATTAAGCCATCAGCCCAAGGTGGTACGATGGTCATTTGCTTAACTACTTCTTCCACTGTCATCTCCTTTGGAGATTCAAGTACAAGTTCATCGTGGATATGCATAACGATTGGTAAGTTCATATTTTTCATTGCGAATACAAGCAAATCTCTAGCTGTTGCCTGGACAATGTTTTCAACGAATTTAGGGCCATAAGATTCAAGACGTGTATACTTCTTGTTTTCTCCAGTACCTAAGTAGGTGATTTGTCCTTCCCTTATTTCTGGTTGCACGTAAGACAGACGTCTTCCACTAGGCAAATAGATAAAGAGCATTTTTGACTTATATTCGAATTTAAGTTGACCGACTTTGACTATTTCGTTTTCATTGATTGTCTTTTTAATTGCTTTATCAACCTTCCACCAGAAGTCCACAATATGTGGATTTGAAGAGCGCCAGGCGTTAACCAAAGGTTGTAGTTCTTCTTCCTTAAGCCCATACTCAAGTGCACCCATAGCTGTTAAAGCACCAACCGAACCACCATAGCCAAGCGCTAATTCTGCAATTTTTCCTTTTGGACGTAATTCAGAATTTTGACCATGCTTTTCAACTGGAACCCCAAACATCTTGCTAGCTGACGCACAGTAAATATCTTCATTATTTTTGAATGCATCCATTCGCCACTTTTCATTTGAGTACCAAGCAATAACCCTAGCTTCAATAGCTGAGAAATCGCTAACGATAAACTTATGATCCTTAGTTGGAATAAATGCAGTTCTTATTAATTGAGATAAAGTATCAGGCACATCACCGTAGAGAATTTCCAATGCTTCAAGATTATTGTTTTTAACTAAATCACGAGCAGTTGATAAATCTTCAATATGGTTTTGTGGTAAGTTTTGAAGTTGAACTATTTTTGAAGAAAATCTTCCTGTACGGTTTGCCCCATAAAACTGGAACATTCCCCTTACCCTACTGTCCTTACATTTAGAGTTAACCATTGCTTGATATTTCTTAATTGATGACTTAGAAATCATTTGTCGAAGTGCTAAGACTTGGGCGATGGTTTCATTGTCACAATCATTGAGCAGTTCCTTAACTTCTTTTTTACCTAAAGATGGAGCATCAACATCGTTATTAAAGAGCCATTCTTTAAGTTGACTAACTGAGTTCGGATTATCCAAATGTGTGAGATTTTGCAGGGTTTTTAGATAGTTTTCCTTACAAATCTCGCTTAATTCGATGGAATTATGAACTAGTGTTTCATCTATTAAAACTCCACGGTCGTTGATTTCTTCACACATCCAATATTCCTTCCAAATTGAGTCAGGAATCGGATAGTTTTTTAGTCTATTTTGAATAGAACTTTCTGCATCAACATCGCGTTTGTTATAGAACTTAAAACGCTCCCATTTTTCCTTATCGTGAAAGAAAAAGTTCCTTAACCTATAACCATTTGTTTTTGTTGGTTTACACGGAAGGCAAAAGTATCTAATTAATTCTTTACCTTCGTCTAATTTTTTATTGTCGATATTAAGAACCAAACCTACATTTTTAAGAGAAAATGGTAACCCTAATATTGCAGCCCAGGTCATGGAACACTTCCATCCTTTTGGATTTAAGTAAGTGTTATCAGGAAGACCTAAATATCTCGAAAGACATATTCTTTCAAATTGAGCATTAAATGCCCATTTAGTGATTGATGGATTTGATAAAGCTTTTATTATTTCTTCTGGAATCTTATCACCCATTGCTAGGTCATAAACAACTGTTGGGCCATCATCGATTGAACATGCAAATAGCAATATTTCAAAATGAGGATCTTCACTGTATTTATAAACACCAGCATTGATGGAAGTTTCCGAATAAGTTTCTAAATCGATTGATATTTTATTCATCACTAATCACCAAAGGGAGGATAGCAATATGCCACCCTCCCATAATAATTTGACTTTTAGTCAAGGAATCCTTCACCATCACCGAAATCGGATTCTGCACTAGCTTTAGAGCCGAGTGGTTCTCCATCACGGATTTTTTGAAGGTGGTTCAATCCACATGCAATACCTTTATTGCCATTATTGTTAAATGCATAGAAGGTGATTGATGCACGACCATAAATTCCAGAATAGATTTCGCTTGTTTCGATAATTGGATTAAGTGCAGCATCAACTACTTCAGGTTTTGTTGTTGAGTTAGCATTTACAAAGTAGCTATCTTTATAAGCTGGATCATCAGGTCTTTCTAAATCGCCATCGCGAAGTGGATTCTTAATAGCTGTAATTGCTGGTACGGTTTTACCGTTAGCACGAAGTTTGAATTCGCCTTCTTTATAAGCAGCTTCAATTGCAGCTTTAAGTTTTGCTACTAAATCAGTATCGGATTTAGGAATGATAAGTGAGACAGAATATTTAGGAGTTGCGCCTTCTGCTGTGGCCTTTGGTTCATTTGCGTTTAAGTAGCTGAATCTAACTACTGATGTAATTACCTTACATGGATTATTTTTTGCCATAATTTACTGTTCCTCCATAAAATCTAATTTGGCTAAGTTGAGTGCTGGACGTTTATCGCCTTCCTCTACTAGAGTTGGCTTGCCAGCAGGTTTAGTGACATATTTGTCGACTAATTCGATAAATTTCGCTTTACCGATGCGTTTTGTTAATTCACCAATTGATAGAAGTTTCTTTTCAAAAGGATCTAGTCCTGCACCTTCTACTGCTTTGATGACATCTTCTTCAGATGAGTATTTTCGATTAGAGCGTCCTTCGACTAATTTATAGCCAGGAATATTGAAACCTCTTAAGGCTTCTGATAACGCAAAGTCCTTGATGTCGTTACCCCATGAAATGAGATCATCTATCTTAGATAGAATTTCTGCGATTTCCGTTAGGCTTAATAATGCTTTGTCTTTTACTTGATAGCCTTCAAGTTTCAATAATTCTTCTGCTCTATGGCGGCACTCATGACGTGCTTTACAAAATTGGCACCATGGACCGCATTTGAATTCGCCTTTGCCATCGAATGCTAAGGCTGTTTTTGGTTTGACTTCATTTATTGCCCAGTTCACTAAGTAATCTTTAGAACAGGACCATTCTGAGATGTTTGATAATCTTGGTTGGATAATAGCCATGTTAATCTCTAAGATGTCATACAAGTGCTCAAACATGAGCAAACTTCCATATGCGTAAATCATTAACTGGACATTATTTTCACAACTGACTTCAACACCTTTTCCGTGCTTATAGTCGCAGACATAGATTCCACCATCGTAGACAATTACAATGTCACTGGAACCAAATCCTTCTGGAACTACATCACCGAAATCAACCAAAACTTCACTTGCAATGAATGGGTGCTTTCCTTCAGCTTTTAATCGTTCATAAATCTCAGAAACATAATTCAAAGCTGTATCGGTACACTCTTCCATTTCTTCGTTGTAGAATTCGAGGTTCGACATATCTTCATTGAATGGAATTCCATAGCGTTCTTTGATTTTCTTCTCTAGGAGAAGATGTGCTTCGCTTCCTTCTTTTGCGTATAACGAACCTTCGTCTTCAAATTTTTCTCCTAACCTAATACTTGGACCACAATTCATGGCTCTTAGGAGATTTGAACCACCAATAACAGCGTGGCCATTAGTCCTTGGTGGCATCGTTGAGTTCCTTTGCTTTCGCTAATAACTCTTTATAGTCTTTAGGATCAACTTCACTTAATTTGCTGACTCCAAGACCAACAAGCATCAATCGAACATTTGATGTATAGCCTCTTCTTGATAAATCAGCTAATACTGTTCTAACTTCCTCAAGAGTTGGTTGAGGCTCGGTTTCCACTGCTTTAGCAGTATCTTCTTTTTGTACAGGCGTGAGTTCTTCTTTAATTTGATTGAATTCATCAATGAACTTATTTGCTTCTTTGACTACTCCGACCAACCAAACAACAGCTCTTTCAACTGTATCTAGAAGTTTTTCAACGTTTTTCGATTTTGGCATTTTCTTGCCCTCCTTCATCAATTTTTGACACGGATACACTTCCGCAAGTTTTCCCAGGAACGATAATTACGACTTCAGTAGTTGTTCCGAAGAGTTTCTTCATCAATCTTGTTTTAAGTGATGTCTTCTTCACTGCCACTACACCATCTGGGTTAGGTGTTTTTGAGTAAGTAACTTTTACTTTGTTCAGGTGAGTACCTCGCTTCCTGCCAGAGTCATTCTTGTTCTGACAGCATTTGCACTAAAAAAGGCGTTTTGTACCCCTTCAAAATCAAAAATTCTTCCAACTTCTTTTTAATTTGTTGAAAGGACTTTGCAATTTTGCTAAAGCAAACGCCTTCATTTTTTGCAATTTCGCGATATGGAATTTTTGGATTGTTTAAACGATATTCAAGTCTTCTTTGTTGAGTTGGTGTAAGTAAATTAAGGAATTCTTTCGTATCAAAAGTAACCTTATTGTCTTCTTCTTCTTCATAAGGTTCATCATAGGTTGCAAACCACTCGCCCTCATACGTAGCTGAATCTAAATTGACAGCTGTATGTCTTTGAAGTGCTACATCACTTGTGTGTTCTTCTTGAATTGATTTCTTGAGTTCTTGAAAGAGATCTTCTCCGATTTCCTCAATAGTCATGAATTTGGAACTACAAATGTTATCGTTATCGTGTTTATCGAAAAACCATTTAATTCCAATATCTTTTTTTGTTTTTGTGTCAGTGTCATATTCAACCACTACACACATACCATTAACGCTGGTACTTTCTTTTACAATTTTTGCCATAAGTTTTCCTTTCATGCCATTTGGCTATGAGGTGGAAACCTATGGATTTAGAGCGTGTTTAAAACAATCACAAACTTTATCCGATTAGGATTTCTCCACCTCGATTTTGTTTGCAGATCGTTTCTTCCAAAAACTCTCTACATTTTCTTTCAATAGAATGGAAGTATCGATATTTCTATTGAAAGGTGCTTTTTATGAGCACATGAAAAGAATAGCAATATTGCAAAAATAATAGAATATAACGGTTTTACGTATTATTTTTTATAGGCAATAATGCTATGTGTAATATGTTTCCTTAATTATGAAAACATAATATTAATTTATATTATTTTTGATATTACTAATTTTTCCATTTTGGCTTTTATATTATTTTTGATATTATATTTAAGAAATTAAGATGTAAAAAAGTGAGTAAAAAAATATGAAAAAAATTGAAATTCCTGCTAATTTTTATCAAGAAAGTTTATTTTTATTTAAAAATCGACGTTTACAAGTCAAAGTTGATACAAACCACACTTCTATGAGTACTGTTGTACACACTTTTATAATGCAAGAATATCCTGGTTTTGAATCTGCTTTTTCCAAATTTGCCTTTCAGCCAAAAGATGGCCTAGTGCGAATTGATGAAAAGAAAGGAAATGTTGAAGAAAAGAATATTTTATTCTCATTTATAGCATGTAAAAATAACCTTGATAAATATTGTAAATTTTTTAGAGAGAATGGTTTTTTATTCCCTTTAGATGTTGTTGAATTAAACGAAGCTAATTCCAGACAAATAATTGAATTATCAAAAAGAATGAGTGCTGCAGTAGAACTAATGAGCCAATTAAGCGAGTTAGAAAACAAAAATTATAAAAGGATGCTCACTTTAACTTTGTATTTATTATTAGGAACATCGGTTGTTTTAGAATCAGATTCATACAAATATCATTCATGTACATTTGATGAAATTCATAAAATTTTAGATGAAGGATATGAACAAGAAATAGTTAAAAATTTAGAATTAGATGATGAATGGAATTTCAAAATAAAAGATACTATTTTTGGTGAAACCAAAATGCACCGAGATAATTATAATTATATCGAAGATAACCGTGACGATTTTTTAGATGATTTTTGGTTAAAGGTGTTCCATTGTTATTGCAATTACCAATACGACGAACACAATGAAATATATAGAAAGATTATTGACGTTTTATATCATACCTACTTTAGCATCGGCAAAGTATATAGATTCACATATGAAGATATATTATTTAATGAAGATAAAGTAAACTGGGACGTTTTTGATGATAAATTCAAAAAGACTCTTATTGATGTGGCAAAAGTAATAGTTGGAATGGAAATAAATAGTAATTTAAAAGGTATTATACCTGAATATGACATTGATATTATGGAGCCACGTTGGAAAGTTACAGACTTGCTTAGCGCAATGTATTTTTCTATTTTTTACATGAGACCAAATATCGAACTCACAAGAAAATGTGAAAACCCAAATTGTAATAATTACTTTACAGTAAGTAGAACTTCTTCTAGAAAAAAGTTTTGCTGTCAAGAATGTGCTAATGCAGCAGCACAAGCTAGATTCAGAGCCAAGAAAAAAGCCCCTATTCTTTAGGAGCTTCATTTACTTTTTCGATTTCGACAGCTAACAGTTCTTTGTCATAGTCATGATTGCCATCAAAATTCTTTAATAAATAGCGAGTATCAATGACTATACCTTGAACTTTTTCGTACTGTTCAGGCTTATCTATCCAATCCCCTACTGCTTCGGCTACATTTTGCATCCAACCACCATTAGGATCAAATTTTTTCTTAGACTTATTAAAAGGCATTAAAAATGCATTAAACACTGGCGCATCACCAGCTTTTTCTCTTTTAACAAATTGAGCATAGGTGATTTGTTTGTTTATATCAGATGATTGTGGCAATGCAGCAGTTCCTAATTCAGGGTAGACTCCATATTTATAATATTTTGCATCAAGTACATAGAACTTCTTTTTGTATAACATAATTGAATCCGGTTCAAGCGCAGATGCAGATTTTCCTTTTGCTGGCCCATATTTTTCGGTCCATTGAGCATGAGGAAAATAAATTTCTTTATTTGTCTCACCAAAATATTTATCAATGAGTTTTTCCCAAACCGAATCAAAATTATCAGTACCAAAATAAAATTGTTTATCAATTGTTTTATCATCAAGAAAATCAATCATAGCAATCATTGATCTAAAAAGTTTTTTATCATTGTCATTATTTGTAGAAGACAATTTATCATGAAGAGTAGACAAAAACATTGTTTTATCAAATGAAATATCAGGAAATTCAGGCTTATTTAAGGTGTATAGCCATCCTATTCTATCAAAACTTTCATAGACGCAGTATTTATGTATTCTAGTAATAAGTCTATTTAAATTAGGCGTTTGCACTCTTACTACTTGTTTTAAATAAATAGGTGAGTTTCCTTGCAACAAAGGTTTTTGAGTTTTGATAGTTCTACTCCAGTCTGTTTTTCCTCGAGAATCTACTTTAAATGTTCTTTCGGTTTCACAATAATAGGTACCATTATGATCGAGGTAATAATTAATAACATTTAAATAGGCTTGAATAGGAAAATCTACTGATTGAGGTGCAGTAAATTTATCAACATGTAAAAGTCTGTCACGTTTATCAGTAAATGTAGCTAAAACTTGAAATAGGTTTTTAATATCACGTTTTAACTCTACTTCATTATTTGGAAGTTCATAGCCAACAGGAAAATAAATGACTGCATTATCGGAATCAGCTTTGACTCCAACAAATCTATCGCCATCTTCGTTGCTGTTTATATGACAGTGTTCTCTTATATTAAAGTGATCTCTATCAATTGGCATAATGAAACCTAATTATTTTCAGTTGTTGCAGTTTCTCCGCTGACTTTAACAACAATGGTATTAAAGATATTTTCTTTAAAAACTTTAAATCTATCGTTGCCTTTGGCACTTAAAAATAATTCAATGACATCTTCTAAGCTTTTAACTTTTTCTAAATCAAAAACATCCTCTTTAGTAAATTTAAATGCATCATCCCATAGATATTTCAAAACTTTTTCAGGGAATTTACTATTTTGCTTATTATTTCCTTCTTCAAATTTTAAATCCTCAGGTGACACAAAGTGTGTCCCTAATCTTTTATCTTCGGAAGAAGTCATTCTGATGTTTTTGTCTAAAATAATTTTATTAATTTCAGTAAAGAATTTTTCCCAAGTTACAGTTGTATCTAAAATTTTAGTACTCGCAAATTCTTGTTCTTTTTCTTCACCACTATGGAATTTATTTTGAATTAAACGCATATTCCATCTTCTTTGGAAAGCGGTGTCTAATGTGAAGACATTTTGGTCAGATGTATTCATTGTACACAAGATTGAAAGATTTGATGGGATTGAAACTTTATGATTTGCATCCTCATAAACTAATGCAGCAATATCAGAATTTGTAATTTCATATTCGCTATTACCATCAATTGTTCTATCCAATAATTGGAAAATATCACCAAAAATTGCTGGAGCATTTCCTCTATTAACTTCCTCAATAACAAGATAGAATTTTTTATCAGGAGTCTTATACGCTTTCTTTAAAATGGTTGTAAAAGGACCAGGTGTAAAGGAATAGGAAACAGTTCCATTTTCATCAACTTTAGGAAGAATTTGTCCTACGAAATCACTGTATGTATAATCTGGGTGGAAAACAACTCTTTCAATAATAGTGTTTGCATCACAATATTCGTTTTTAATTGTCCAGGATTTTCCGGCTCCAGGAACACCATACAAAATAGTATTTTCTCCAATTTTTAAACGTTCGCAATTATCATATTTGCTAGCAAGTGGCTCATTTTCTATTTCTTCCGAACCTTCTTCAGTCTCGTTCACTTCAGCATCATCGATTAAACACAAAATTCTATAAACATAAATTGGACTAATGCCTAGTTTTCTAGAGTAAATTGTAAACTGTCCACATTGAGTTACATAATTGCTACTAGGAACAAGTCTAGCAACTCTAAACATTTTATTTACCCATTCATTGGAATAGAAAGGAACAAAATATTCTGGGTATAACATATAAATATACTTCCATACCCAGTTTTTATTATAGAAAACACCGAGCAAATCCTTTATATCGGAATAAATGGACTCGTATCCACCCATTGTAGATAATGCTCCGCTATTAATTGAATCTTCAATTAAGTTAAAGACATTTACAAACATATCTCTAAACTGCTTAGCATATTCCTTTGCATCGGATTCAGAAATTTCGGTAATTGATCTGGCACTTGTGGCATAACGCCAGTTTCCATCTTTTTCGTAAAGAATATAATTGTGACGGTAATTACTAATTCTACCAAAATACCAATATTTATCTACATGCTCTAAGTAATAAACAAGGCTTTTTTCTTCTTTCTTTCCGAAAAGTTTTAATAAACATTCTTCATCTGACATAGATTCAATTGCTTCTTTTCCGAACTCTTCTCTAAAATCATGCAAAGGTTCATCTATTTCCTTGTAATCAAAGTCCTTTGCATTCCAATGTTCAATAATTACAGAATCTAAATCGGAATTGTCGTTATCGACTGCATCAGCTACTTTTACGCCAATGTCCAAATTTCCGATAAAATACTTATCACTACGTAAAAATTCTAAAAGAACCGAAGAATCTGTCTCAGTTGAATATGTACTCGCCTCAAAAATTTCAATAGCGTTTTCAATATACCTTAAAGATTCGTAATCATCTTTAATTTTGAAATAATTACCGTGTTTCTTATCAGTAAAAGTAATGTTACTTAATGTTCCAATTAAGGTATCTAAACGAATATTTGCAGCTGTACCATCAGTTAAAATCGTATTAGCTTTTTCCTCATATTCGGAATCAAGCCCTTCTTCCCTATATTTTAGAATTAAGTCAAGCACTCTAGGCCAGTCGCTGTATGTTTTAGCTCTAAATAAAAACAATACAAATTCAGGAAAAAACAATTTGCTGTCTCCAGTTTCCTTGTAAAGTTCGTGCATTATTTTGTAAACCATCATGACTGGGAAGTTACGAACATTTTTTAAGTTTTCATAATTACCTAATTTTGGATTTATGTTTAAACATAATTTTTCGATTTGTCTTTCAAAAAGGAATTTATATTTAACTGAATCTTCAAAAGATTTTACATAGCGCTCAATTGCTCTATATGCAGGTGTAACTTTTCCACTAGTGTAACTATCATTTTCACGATAAAAAAGGCCTAATGATTCAGCCGAAATAGCATTGCGATAAGTATTATCGCTAGCACCTTGAGCAGCATACCTTTTGTTAAGTTCTGCATTTTCTCTAAAAAATCTAGAATAATAAGTTCCAAAATTTTCATTCGATTTATGATGAGCATTAAAAGTTTCAACAACCTTTGATTGAGTAAAAATTAGATAAAAATCAGTCATTGATTGCTTTGTCATAAACCAAAAATCATTTTCTAGTCCTTGGTTGATAATCTCATCCAAATAGTCCTTAACTTCTTGTTTCATAATTATTTATTCTCCTTTTCGATTTCCTTAATAACATTTGCTAAATAGTAAGCAAGCATTGGAGGAACAGCATTACCAATTTGCTTAATTACTGAACTTTTATTGCCATAAAAAATATAATCATCATCAAAAGATTGAATTCTAGCAGCTTCGCGTGGTGTAAGTGTTCTATTTTGTTCAGGATGGATATAAACACCAGAAGAAGGTGTGTCAAATCTTGTAATAATTGTTTTGGCTAGTTCATCCCAGCACATTCTTCCATAAGCACCACTAAATGCACAAATAAAGGTAACAAATGCTAATTTAATCGAATTATGACGCAACTTTGGGTGATTACTACTCAATTCAACAAAAGCAACTATCAAGGGTGGGGCAATCAAAAACGGTAATTTTAATTGTAAAGCAATAAAAGCCGTTAATGCTAATGCACATAACCGTTTTAAATTTAAGCTATAGGTTTCTTTAACTGCTGCAGTAACCGGATGATATTCCTGAACACTACGATAGCCGCCCTTCTCTAAATATTGTTGCCCGATTACAATCAAAATACTCATTGCAGTAGCAAAAAGCGGATACAACCATGACTCACTATTAATAATGATTGGTAAGATCGTTGCAGATATCAATGGAGCAAACGTCGTTTTAGATAAAAATAATCCCGTCACACATACTACAAAGCCAATTAAAATTTTAAAATAAATATCAATATCTACATATTTAACCAAAATAATCCCTAACGACGCATAAGCCGCAATTAAAAAAACCAATTTAATTTTATTAGTTTTCCATACTTGTTTAGGCGCTAACCATGCTCCAATCGTCAATGCCGTAATTTCTGGAAAAATAAATTCTTTTTCATGAAACACTTCTGACATCAAGATCATTAAAGCTACTAGCAAGATCGTCATTATCTGGGGAACAATACTTTTCTTTACTTCCATCATTTTCACCTCAATAGAACTCATTCTATTACAAAAAGCGAGTATAGTAAATAAGAAAACGATATAACCTAACCGTTATATCGTCATTTCTTAAAATACAAAATTTCCGTTTTCAAATATCCTTACTACTTGACCATCTTTTGTTTCTCCCACAATTTTCAAATCACTAGTACCAATCATAAAATCAACATGAGTTAATGAATCATTGACTCCCTTTTCCAACAATTGTTCTTTAGTCATTGTTAAACCACCTTGAATACATTCACTAAAGCCTTTTCCAATTGCTAAATGACATGAAGCATTTTCATCAAATAAAGTATTATAGAATAATGTTTTCATATTAGAAATTGGCGAA
>CALEHV010000038.1 GCA_937876465.1 uncultured Bacillota bacterium
CTATTTTCTAGTCGGTGCTATACCCAGTTAATTACTTGAAGGCTGAACTGTTACAAAAGTATTGAATTTACGGAAGAAAACACTTGATTATATGGAGAGTGTGTGTTAATATACTAATCAAATGAAAGGAGGATTATCATGAATAATACAGTTTTAAAATTAACACCTGAACAAATGGATATGATTGCCAAGGAAATGTCAATTATCGATGATGAGATTGTTATATCAATTAATGATTCAGAGGTAAATTTTGATAATTCCTTCATAGCGATGACAAGAACGTTTACCATAAGTTGATTTTTTGTTGCATTAACGCCGTTCAGATGTAAGTCTGAACGGTTTTTTTAGGGAGAAAAAAGTGAATAAAAAAATAGCGTTAATCAATCCGCCATATCGTGGTGAGAAGAATGTAAATCATCCAAATTATCCGCTAGGACTAGGTTACTTAAGAGCTAATTATACGAATCCTAAGGAAATACAAATATTTGATTTTTCACAATCTTCTTTATCAGATGAAGAATTAATAGATAAATATCATCTGACTGACTTTAGGATTATTGGGATTACTTCTTTTTCCATAGATTTTGAAAACACTGCGCATTTTATTAAAAAACTCAAAAATGATGATAATATAATTATTGTTGGTGGTCATCATGCTACACAAATAGGCAAAATTATGTTGAGTGATTTTGAATACATTGATTATTGTATGAAAGGCTATGGAGATATTAGCTTCTCTGAATTAATAAATGAATTATTATATGGCACTAAGAATTTTAGCAATATATCTGGACTTGTATATAGATATAACGGAACAATAATAGAAAATGCCATCGACTATTCTAAACTAATAATAGAAGAACTAGCTTTTCCAGAAAGAGAGAATATTATTTACGATTTTGATAAATCAATCTGCAAGGATACAAAAGAAGATACTTTAACTATTAGTTCAAGCAGAGGTTGCCCTTATAATTGTAGTTTTTGTGTTAATTGCAAAAATAATTATTGGCTAAGTCGTTCGGTGAAAAGTGTCATGGATGAGATTCATTTTTGTTTATCTAATAATAATGAATATGTCAATATTAGTTTTGTAGATTGTAATTTTTTTGTTGATGCTAATAGAGCAATGGAAATTCTTAAATCTATACATGATGAGTATCCGAATATTACAATTACGTTTCAGTTAAGGGCTGATCAAATATGTAAATTAGAATCAGAAATAAAAATAATCTCTAGGTACAATCTTCTTGTAGAAGTCGGGATTGAATCTGCAAGTAATGATGTATTAAATAGATTTAATAAAATGACAACAGCAGAAATAAACCAAAATGCTCTTGATATTTTGATTAAAAATAATATTAATTATGCAGCGTATATGATTATGTTTGATGCGCTTGAAACAATTGATGATATAAGAAAAAATTTTGATTTTATAAAACGTAATCAAATTTTCTCATATCAAAATATTGGAAATCTATATCAAACCATGTTTCCTTTTTATGGCTCACAATACTACGAAAAATATGGTGACCATTACTCAGGAAGTATTCATAAGCGAACAATTCCTATTTTTGAGAATAAAAATGTAGAAAGTCTACATAATAGTATTGTTATTTTTAGGAACGAATTTGAAGATAGGGTTAATAACTGTTTAAAAAATAGTACGGATAACGAATTATCAAATAGATTGATTTTATTCCACTATGGCATTTTTGAGTATTTGTTAATTGTTGCCGAAAAATATGGCGCTTGTAACTTTGATATATTAAAAAAATCTAAAATTTATCATGAATTTATTAATATAATATGCGAAATGGAGAATATATGTTAGAGAAAATATTATTTGTAAGACCTCCGTTTAATGGAATGACAGAGTATTGTCCACCACATATGGGAATTGCTTGTTTATACGGGGCCTGTAAAGAATTTTTTGGAGATAGTATAGACTTCGAATTGATTGATGCTCTACCAAGAAAATTAACCGTAAAAGATGTTATTGATCAAATACGTTTGGCACATCCAACTATAGTATGTCTATCAATAAAAACAATGCAATCAGAACAATCTATAGAGATAATTGATGCATTAAAAAGTAAAGACGTGTTCATTATTTGTGGTGGAAATCACGTATCAGTTGAACCTCAATTGTTTATTGAGAAAGGTGCCGATTTTTGTATAGCTGGAGAAGGTGAATTTGCAATCATCAAAGTAATATATTCAATTCTTTCCCAAAACAATTCATATGAGTGTTGCAGTAATGTAATTACAAATAAATACGTCCAGCAAAAAATAAAAGCACGTACAATAAAATCAAATTATAACTATAATTTGAAGAAGCTTTCAGAAATAAATATTGGTCGTCCCAATTGGGAACTTTTTAAAATTGATGAATACAATGAAAACATTCACATTAATAAATCTATCCCTGCACTACAAGTAATGGCATCGCGAGGATGTCCTTATAAATGTAGTTTTTGCTCGTCGTTTTTGACATGGGGTACCTCAGTAAGATATAGAAGTCCAGAAGATGTGATAAACGAGATTATTGAAAATATCGATAAATATGGTATTACACACATGCATTTTTATGATGATAATTTATTACTTAATAGAGACTGGATAGTACAATTTATATCATTAATTAAAGAAAAAAACGTATCATTTAGTTGGATTTGTTTATCTCGTCCTGAAATTATATATAAAAATAAGGATTTGCTACCTTTGCTAAAAGAAGTCGGTTGTAAAGGTTTTGAATTAGGTTTTGAAACATATAGTGCTGATGTCTATAAAAAAATGCATAAAAAGAATAATTACGAAAACTTTCTCGCGGCATATAATGAATTGTTAAAAAACAAATTTGAAATGATTGAATTTTTAATAATGGCATTTTACGTAGGAGAAACTATAGAATCATTATTTAGTACTTATCAACAATTAGAGAAATTTAAAAGAGCTTGTGCTTTGTTTGAAAAATCAAGATATTTCGCTACTCCTTTTTTAGGAACGGATTTTTATAACATACATAATAAAGAGGGACATGATTTAATTAATAATAACTATTATAAGTATGCCGTATATTTGAATTATATGCCAGACTCTTTTTTGAACTCTACTACAAATAAACTATATATAGACGAGAATGTTTTTGAGTTGAATGGATTTATATATGATGGATTTGATCATATCATTTATGAGGATTCAAATAGGGAATTACTAGAGAAGATTCCATATAGAACGTTTGCTCGGTTATTTAACGAAAAAGTAGCTAATCAAGAAACGATTCATGATATTTGCAGTCATATATCAGATTCATATCATCAATTTTCCATTTATGCAATTGAGGAATATGTTGGGAGAATGGTTGAATTTGCTGCGTCATGCGGGGCGATGAAATTACATGAAAATATTATACTTTAGTTATGGAGCCTTATATCCATATGAGTCATCTGGAGCAGAAAAAACGGCCGATGAGTTATTGATGGCATTATCTGATGTAAGCGAGATTATTGCTCTTGTGACAAATGAAAAATATCTTTTATATAATAAAGAATTTGATAAAGTTATTGATAAAAATCCATATATATATACACAGCACTCGTATACATGTGTTACATATCATAGTCTTGAGCTTTTGAAGGAAAACCTTAGTTATTGGATTAATTCATTTTCACCCGATTATATTATTGCACAACTCTGTGATTTAACGAATGTTTTTCAGTCCATTAAAGATAAGCTGCACATTAAAGTCATATATTATTTTCACGGCAATCCATTTCGAGAAAGCGACAATTTAGAATTACTTAGGAATAATATAGAAAGAATACACAGCATTCTATGTGTTTCAAAATCGGTGGCAGAAATGCTTGACAAAAGATTTAAGGAACTGAGCATTATTATCCCGCCTCTTTTTAATCAATATTCGGGTCAGCATACTCGACCAATTCTGTGTGAGCAAGATAGAATTGTGATGTTTAATACATCACAGGAAAAAGGGTGTGAAATTTTCTGTAGGTTAGCTGAGGTTTTCACAAAAAAAGAATTTGTTATATATAAATGTTATTTTAATTCTTATGACAACCTTACAAATAAATTTGTTTCAACAAAAAACTATACCGGTAATGTTTCTCAAGTATTTGATAATGCTATGTTATACTTAGCGCCATCGCAAGCTATGGAAGGATTTGGTCGTGGAATAATAGAAGCAGGTTTATATAGGATTCCAAGCATTGTAAGTAATGTTGCTGGATTAAATGAAACTATTCATAACAGAAAACTAACAATAGATAATTATTCCAATATTAATTCTTGGATAGAAAAAATGCAATTCATGCTTGATAGCAAAGATTATTACATTGAGTTTGCAAACATGGCGTATAAAAATTCTTTAACTGTAATAAACTATGCAAATTTACAATTATTGCTATTAAAAAAATTATTATAAAAAGAGAGGTATTCCAATTATGAAAAAATTAGTCATCGAATTATCGGCAGAACAGAAAACAATTCTTGCAAAAAACTCTGGCACAATTGCAGATGAATTAGTAATACTTATTCCAGAAAATAACGATGAAAAACAGCAAGTAGTTTCAATAGATAATTCATTTAAAGTACAAATCAATACTGGAGAAGGTAAATAAATGAAAAACATTATTATTTTTTCACCACACCCCGATGATGCTGCTATTGGATTAGGAGGATTTATTTTCAAACATAAGAATAATTATTCAATATTAATTGTAAATGTAACTGATGGCGCAATTTCGGCAAATGGAACAAGCTCTATTAGACAAAAAGAGGAACAATATATACAAGCAAAATTTGGCATAGATTTCTTAAATCTTTTCTTTGAAGATGGAACAATTGCATTTCAAAAAAAAGCAATTGAGTATGAAATCGTACAAATAATACGGAAATATAGGCCATCAATAATTTTTGCGCCATACTATTTGGATACTCATCCCGATCATAGCAGTTTATACGAGTGTGTTAAAAATAGCGTTTATTACGCAGCAACAAATAAATGGCTAGAAAATGCAGAACTACATAATTGCAAGAATATATACTTTTATAGTCAAACTTATAAACCATGTGAAACCACTTTATTAGTAGATGTATCTGAGGTGTATGACCAAAAAAGAGTACTGCTATCATATTATAATTCTCAATTTGGTACTAGCAGAAAAAAAACGATGTTAAATTCTAAGTTATTAGAAAAAATAGAATCAAGAGATCGGTATTGTGGAAGTATCATAGATTGCGAATTCGCAGAGCCTATAATAACAGAATCACCTCTAAGATTAAGTAATATTTATGATATTATTCGCATATAAAAGACTAACTATTAGAAATAGTCAATAAAAAGTTTCTAAAACAGAAATGTTTTAAATATAGTGGCGGTGACTATATCATCGCAATCAGTACCTTGAAAATTGCATGACAAATAGAGCAACAGTAGTGGTGCTCTGTCAAGAAGATATGATATTGGATTGATTAGACAGCTTTTATGTATTGTTGTCCTGATATTTTAAGTTGATAAATAACACGAATAAGCTTCTTTGTTGCATGTGATATTGAAACATAATAATGTTTGCTCTCGGATCGTTTCTTGGCTAAATATGCTTTAAAAGTAGGATCATGTAAGCAGACATAGGTAGTTGCATTAAATAAAGCGTATCGAAGATATTTTGAGCCACGCTTTTCCATTCGAGAATGCGAGTTATCTATTTGCCCGGATTGATAGGTGGATGGGGACATGCCCGCATAGGCAAGTATCTTGTCAGGTGAATTAAATTTACTAAAATCACCTATTTCAGCAATAATCATTGCTCCCATGCGGTAGCTGATTCCTGGAATACTAAGGGTTGGTGAATTAATCTCATCCATGATGATTTTAATTTCGTTTTCAATCTCTTCAATCTCAGAATCAAGTTCACGGATAAGCTTTATTGTGTGTTTTAGTTCAAGAGATTTGGCTGGCATATTAGAGCAAGTAGAAGTTCTTGCAGCATCCCTAAATGTTATGGCAGTATCTTTCGTGTAATGGCCTTTAGAAGCTTTTTCTACAAGATTTGAAAGTCTTGTCAGGTAAGCATTGGCTACCTGCTTTGCGCCAGGAAATTCGTAAAGCAATTCATATACTGAATTCTGGTGTATAGTTGGAACAAGCTTTTCAAGTTCTGGAAATAAGATACAGATAAGTCTTGAAACAGAAATTTTGAGTCTTGCACGTTCTCTAACCTTATCAAAACGATAACGTGGGTCGGGAAACCTTTATCAAGGAGATATCCAAGAAGATTGTAACTATAGTGTCCAGTGGCTTCTAGGCCTACTTTTACTTTAGTAACATCTTCCATAACGGATTCTATTTTCTGATAAAGCTCATCGAACCCATCAAGGTTGTTGGTGATGGTAAAGGATTTAAAAAGTACCTCTCCATCTGTGTTTGTAATAAAGCAATCGTGCTTATCTTTAGAAACATCAATTCCTACAAAAATTATATAGGGCCTTCTTAAATTAGTTTGATACTGTTTTAAGATCCACAGGGCTCCTTGCAATCGTAACCTACTTCTTGATAAACCGTCATGCGGTAACTAACTGATTAACAAATAAACAAAGAGACTGTGGTTGAAGCCTTCATTAAACCATCAAGTGGTAGGAGGATTTAACCAATCCACAGTATCTTAAAATAGCATAGTCGAACCTATAGAAAAGGTAAAGAAAGACTATGACTTTATATAATAGTAGGAGTATGGATGCTAAATAAAAATATAATATATTACCTTTTATCAAATACGCTTGTTGTATTTTGTTCCAATATGATTCAGTTTCTATTGGCAATATATGTATTAAGAGAAACAAAATCAGCTACGTTATTTTCATTAATGCTTTCAATAATTGTCATTCCTCGATTATTTGTCAGTCCGATAGCTGGAGTAATTAGTGATAAAACAAATAAAATACTTTTAATGCGATTGTGTTTGTTTTTTTATTTTGTTACGTATTTATTGTTTTCTTTGTTGGAAGCATATGCTGAGTCAATATATATAATAATGGCAGTTGTAATTTTGTTGGAAATGATTGAGATTTTTTATACTAGTGCAAATACAAGTATGATTCCTATATTGGCTAAAAGTGAGACCATAGCTAAAATTACTAGTATGTCGGTCACAATGGAAAGTATCTCTAATATTCTAGCACCTGTGATTGGAGCAATTTGTTTGAACTCATTTGGATTTCAGCATTCGTTATTTTTAACAAGTGTTATAAGTGGAGTTTGTTTAGTTATATTTTTGTTTATTCGAGAAATAAATTATTTGCCCAATTGTTCCAATGATTCCGCAAAGCAAATGCTGTTTGAAGCACTTATTTTGCTGAAAAATAACCATTTTATTTTTTGTGTTGTTTTGATTGCACCGCTCATTAACTTCTTTCTTGCTACTTTGTTAACGATTACGTATGTATATTATCTAAACAACATATTAGATGTATCACCTATTATTTATGGAATTTTTGAAGGCGGCTGTGGGATATCGGCAATTATAGGAGGATTACTAGCTACATTTATAATTAGCAGTCAGAATCATTTAAAAACACTGTGCAATTCTTTAAAAATAATATCCCTATTTGTTTTTTTTCAAATGATAATTGTTATTCTTATGATACCGCATAATATAACATTTATTATATTTTTTATATGCGCAATCTTGATTAATATTTCATTAATGGTAATGAATGCGGCTACTAGCGTGGCGATAAAGCAAATGATTAACGTTGAATATATGGGGAGAATTACTATGATTATAAATCTTCTAGCTACAATTTCTTTGCCGGTAGGCCAATTATTATACGGGCATTTATCTGACAAATATCCGATTTATATAGCATTTTTAATTAGTGAAATTGGATTACTTGGAGTAATATTATTATTGAAAGGTATATTAAAAGATGAATAAATACAGAGTCATTACTGAATCAAGAGGTTTTTATTTTGTAGCATTTGAACAGGAAATAAAACGAGTTAACCTTTGCGGTCATTATCACTATGAGATTAATAATAATCCATCAGTGTTAAAACCTGTTGTAGGTGATTATGTAATTCTAGATGAGTATGAAAGGATACAAGCTGTGGTTGATAGGCAAAATACATTAACACGTAAATGTGCGGGGAAAAAAATGGAAATGCAAATTATGGCTGCAAATATTGACTACTTGTTCATTACAATGCCATTGGATAAAGAATTTAATTCTAATAAAATCTCAAGATTTATTATGTTAGCAAGAATAAATAATATCAAGCCTATTATAGTACTTACTAGTAAACGCCAAATAGCGAGTACCTTGACATTTTTAGGCGGCTGCTTTGCAGCCAC
>CALEHV010000039.1 GCA_937876465.1 uncultured Bacillota bacterium
TAACTTTATCTTTAATTGAAGAAATTAAGGAATATAGAAAAATTAGTGATAAATTAGGTATTAGTTTAACAATTTATCATAAACTTATGTCAAAACTTTATTGTGGAAACGGAGATAAATTATTTGTCAAAGATAAAAATGGTAAAATTATTAAAGTTGGCATTTTAGAAATTGATTATTGCAAAAAGAAAATTCATTTTTACAAAGATAATAATTATGATGCTGATTTTACTTACGGTTTTTATCAATATGGAAAAGCATTTGCTTTAACCAAAGAAGAATTGGGGAAATAATTATGAAATCAATTTTATTAAGTAAGCAACCAAAAATAGTTGCGAATGTCTTAAATGGCATTTCAAAAATTATTGTTTGTAAAAAGTTTCCAAAAGATTATGTTGGTTGGGTTTATATTTATGTATCAAAAAATGGAAACGCTATTAAAGATGGTTTAGTTTATGATGATAAAGGAAAAGGATTAGTAAATAAAAATTTATTTCCTTATGCAAAAGGTTGTCCAGAACACAATAGATTATTAAACGGCAAAGTAGTTGCTCGTTTTTGGTGTAATAAGGTGGAAGAAATTAAATTTAATGGTCTTAAATATGCTAATCAAGAATACATAACCGAAAGTTTAAAAGATAACGAATTATTTAAAAAAAGTTGTTTGAATTTATTTGAATTACATAATTATTTAAATGGTAGTTTAAGCAATGAAAAATGTGGTTATGCAATTAACATCTCAAAACTCGAAGTGTTCGATAGACCAAAAGAAATTGGAAAGTTGAAGAAAGTCGGTTTTAAAGAAATGATAGATATATACAGCGAAGGCTCTCTTGGTAGTGAAGAAACGGTTTTAAAAGTAAAAAATGGTTATATCATTAAAAAAGCACCTGCAAATTATTGTTATATAGAAAGCGAGAAATAAGTATGAATAAAGAATTAGAAGCATTGGAAAGAATAAAGCATATTTATTATTATGATGAAAACATCAACGACGGAGAAACTATTTGCATTGATTTAGAAGAAATATGCAAAGAAGATTTAGACATCATTGAAACTGAACTTAAAAGCAAAGAACAGTTGGAAAAAGCATTTGATACTCTTTCAAAAGAAAACGAAAAAGTAATGAAAGAGTTATCAAAGGAAAT